>OMJF01000187.1 GCA_900299285.1 Anabaena sp. 54
AAAAATCGTGATAAATCGAGAAAAAGTGGAGTTTTACCTCACAGATATAGAAACATCTATAGGTAAAGCAATTAATTTAACTATCGCTTTATTAGTGTTAGTATCTTCAGGGATTTTTGTCGCAGAAACCTATAGTATTCCTGAAGATGCTCACTTAGAGTTAAGAATATTAGATACTTGTATATTAATGATATTTGCTGTGGAATATTTATTGCGCTTATGGAGTACGAAAGATAGAGTTAAGTATATTCTCAGTTTTTATGCAATTATTGACTTAATGGCAATTCTACCATCTTTGATCGGATTAGCAGATATTAGTTTTATCCGTTTATTACGCTGGTTTCGTATCTTGCGATTACTGAGATTTATTGACAAAAAATTTTTAATTGGTAGTATTAGTAATGAAGATAGTGTAATTTTTGCCAGAATATTATTTACTTTATTTGCCATAATTTTTGTTTTCTCTGGGTTAATTTATCAAGTCGAACATCCACTTAATCCCCATAATTTTAACACTTTTTTAGATGCCTTTTATTTCTCAATTGTGACAATGACAACCGTGGGATTTGGTGATGTGATTCCTGTGTCTGAATTAGGCCGTTTATTGACAGTATTAATGATTTTAACAGGAGTGGCGCTGATTCCTTGGCAAATTGGAGATCTAATTAAACGGTTAGTAAAAACGGCAAATCAGGTAGAAACTATTTGTGAAGGTTGCGGTTTAGCTTTTCATGATACAGATGCTAAATTTTGTAAACGGTGTGGTCATCAATTAAAATGATGAATAATGATGAATTTTTGTATTTTTAATTCACAAGAGTGACATAAGTTCAAATAATTAGATCTTCTCCAGCAGCAGTTTCAAAATTTACATCTTCATACACATCTGCTATGGGACAGTTAAAGTTTATACTTTCTAAATGAATATTTTCGCCCGGTTCATGACTATAAAGTACCCATTGTCCTTCTGAATTACGACGAAAAACTTCTACACTGATGCGGTTTTGACTCACTAGTACATATTCCTGAAGTGATGGTAATTTTCGGTAGTCAGCAAATTTATCACCTCTATCAAAGGCTTCTGTGGTAGGGGATAATACTTCGATAATTAAACAGGGATAACGCAGAAAGTTATGAAAAGCTTTGTCTTTTTGGTTACAACTAACTATGACATCAGGATAGTAATAGGTATTAATTGACTCAATATGTGCCTTTGTATCGGAAATATAAGCTTGACAACCGCTTCCACGCAGATGGTTTCTCAGTATTGAAGCAATATTAAGCGTAATAATTACATGAGTATTACTAGCACCTGCCATTGCGTAGACTTCTCCGTCCCTGTATTCATACTTAATAGGACTGTTTTCTTCCCCTTGGAGATATTCTTTGGGGGATATGTAGTTATAATTTGGAGTTGCGACCATAAAATTTGGTTGTTAGTTATTCATTGCTAATCATTAATTATTAATCAATAATTATTAATTGTCAATTGTTGCAGATATTTTGCATAAATTGGCGTTTTAAAGCTGCAAAAACTGGACAGGGGGTTGTTGGTTGTAAATTCTCCGGTTTATTCCAGGTAAAAGGCGCTTTTTCAGCCGCAGACATCCATAAAAGTTTTTTTGCTCTCGTCATAGCAACATAAAGTAAACGATATTCCTCTGCAATTTTCAGATATTTTGATTCTTCCCCAGCTTGCTGAATATCAGGTATGGGTTTTTGATGAAGGAGAGCGCGAATTTGAGCGCGTGCGACTTCTGATAAGCTAAAATCCCCCAAAAATTGGGACTGGGGAGGACTCCAAAATCTTCCAGGAATTAAGTTTTCATGGAGAAATGGCAAAAATACATAATCCCAGTCTAACCCTTTGGCCTTGTGCATAGTGATAATTGTTAATTGTCCTTTTTGGGTGTATTGTTCTTCAATATTTTCTGTTTCTACTGGTTCAAATTTTTCGGAACTGACAATTTCAATTAGAGTTGATATCATCTTTCCCATGGAACTATTACTAAAAATTTGCTGATTTACCCGTTCTGTAAGTTTGTCAGCAGTAGCTAATTCTCCTTGATTATATTTTAATGTTAAAGCAAAAAAAGAAATTATTTGATAAAAAGGTAATTCTAAATAAGCGCGGAGTAAACTCCGACAAATATGAGCCGCTTTTTTAACTATTTCTGTTTGAGGTGGGGTTAAAGGTCCTGGATATAAAAATTCTTCAGGAACACTAGCTAGGGTATTAATATCTTGGGTAGGTATTAATTGACGTTCTACAAGCACATTTAAAGTAGCTTTGAGATAATCAGCAGCATGAGGGCGATCGCAAAATTGTAATAATGATAAAATCTCTTGAGGGACATGAGAACGTCGTTCTTTTTCTCCCACATCATACAGCTTAATTTTATGCTCTTGACATATTGGTTCTAAAGCAATAGATAACCATCTTCCTTGACGATTTTCTCGCACTAATATCGCTGCGGAAGATTCACGATTCTCTGTAAATAACTTAATTACTCTTTGGGAAATTAATTCAACTGTATGATGTATATCTTTGGGAGTATAAAGTTCTAATCCTCTCCCTACTGGTTCAGGATTTTGTTTACCGTCACTGACATCTAAAGGGTAAATTTTCTGATTTATAAATGGTGTTTGTCTGCTGTTATTTTTAGCAAAGTTCTGATTATTTACCCATTCTAAAACAAAGTTAGCAGCATCAATAATTATTTGTGTACTGCGACCAGCTTGAGACATTTTAGCTAGTCTATTTTTACTTTCACAATCTTGACAAAATTCTCGAAAATAAATTGGATCAGCAGGGGTAAAAGTAGAATTAACAGCTTGATTAGGATCACCAACTCTGATTAAATTTAATGTTTCTTGACTAGCTAGTATTTCTAATAATTTGGTTTGCAATGGACTAGAATCTTGAGCTTCATCTTCAAAAACCGCTAAAACTTTATTTTGTTCTATCCGACGAGCGCTAGGATTTTCTAATACTTTCAAAGCAGCTAAAATCATATCATCGTAATCAATAAAATCCTGTAATTTCATAAATTCTCGATATTCTGTATACAATCCCGCTGCTACTCTTAAAATATCATATTTATCTGGATTTATTTGACTCCATTTTAATAGATCTTCTGGTAATATTCCTGAACTTTTCGCCTCATGAATAACCGTATAAGCCAAATCTGGTAATACTTCCGTTCTCAGCACTGACTGACGACGTAATCTTTCCGTTTCTTCTCCATCAAATTGTTGTCCTGCCAGCAATTTAAGATAAAGTTGGGGATGATTAAAAATCCATCTTTCTACCGCTACATGAATAAATCTGTGACTTTGATTTGGTGTAATTAAGGTCGCATTTTCTAACTGTAAACCCGATAAATCAGGATAACGACTAGCAATAATTAAAGCTAAAGCGTGCAAAGTATAAACTGCAAATCCTGTTTGTGGTAAAGATAATTGTTTTAAATTTTCCCGAATTTTAGATTTAATATTCGCAGTCGCCGAACGGGTAAAAGTAACAACTACTAACTGTTTATATTCTTTATTACCTGTATTTAAATAATATTGATATTGACGAGCAATAGCAATGGCCGCAGCCGCAGCCATTCCCGTTGATTTTCCCGCTCCTGGAACGGCAGCCACGGCCAATGGACCTGATTGCCAATCAGCCATTTGCGTTTGTCCTGGACGCAATTTAGCCCTAATTTCGGCAATATTTTCTGTTAGTTTCATAATAGATGATTTGTCATTAGTCATTCTCTTATGGGGTGGGCTTTTAGCCCGCCCAAGTATATAAATTAGATCCTTATTAGTAGATGATTTTTAGTAGGTTCTTGTTAGCCTACCTATTACCTTTCTTGATCAATTATTCATCAATTTGCCAAGCATCTTTGGTAAATTCTTCATCTAGAACTTTCTTAGGCCGAACTATAACAATCATTTTTCCTAATAAGGGAATTTTTGGTGCAGTTTCAAACCATTGAAAGTCAATACTTTCCCCATTATCAAAAACAAAGTAGTTGGAAATATCCCATTCTCTTTGAGCGCGATCTATTACAATCATAATTGGTTCAACTTTGCTTTGATGAGGGTTGGGAAAAATATCGCTATTACCAATGACTACAACGGGATCTTCTGCATTTAATAGCACTTTCCATCCTGGTAAACATACCCAAGCTTGTTCCCCCGCAAATTTGACCATCCGAAATGGTTGAATTTCCGTAATCAATGGTACGGATTTCAAAACTTCTGGTGCTAATGGTAACTCACCTATCACTGGTAAAATCCGGGGTAAGTCTTCATCAGATTCAAGACGGTAAAAAGGGAGGATAGGTGCTGCAACTTTGGGCGCAACGCTAAAATCCATTAATAGTTGTTCTAATTGCTTTCTAGCACTCTCCGAATGAACAAAGCGTAAGCCTTTAGCTATTAAACGCGATCGCTCGGACAAGTCAGATTTTTGTTTAGCGAATTTCCAAGATTGATAAGCGACAGCATCCCCCGGATGTTTACTGAAGCCTTCTGGTAAATTAGGAAACCAAGAAAAATCTTTAACTGCTTTGGCTATATCCCTGACTACATCTGCATCAAGCTTGTATTCACAGGTTAAATCAGCCGTACTAGCACGGTCTTCTTGATTTAGTCCACGTAATTCATATAACACATCACTGCTTTTTTGCTTGTAATATGCTAATGTTTCTGCTGATGCTCCACATTTTTCCATAGAAGCATAAACTTGAGAGCCAACAATTACCTGATTCTGTTGAATTGGTTCAAATCCTGTTGCTTCAAAGATAGTCTGAGGATTATAACCGTTTTTTTGTAAGTAAGCGATGGCTTGTCCCCATTCTACCCAAGAACCCTGTTTTTGTCTCAGTTTCACTAATAATTCTGTAGCTGTATCCTCAAGATTTTGAGAATTGGGCTGTATTTCTGTCATAATTCTCTTAAAAAGCAATTAAAAACTAAAAACTGCGTACAATAAGTTTTAAACAACTTGTTATAGGCCATTATTGAGTCACCTGTACGACTATATCACTAAAGCTGGGTCACTAGGTCGAATTAGAGACTGACAAAAAGTAAATTACCAATTCAATTACCAATTTTCCTAGACTATCATTTGAAAAAAATGTATTCACGGTGCGTTACGCTGTCGCTAACGCACCCTACAAAGTAAAGATCGTCCAGTTGAAACCGTCAGTTGGTATGATCAGGTTTAAATTAAAATTGTGCTTTTTTTCCTGAAAAATGACTAACGAAATTCGTACTATATTTAACCGCATTGCTCCCGTATATGATCAACTAAATGATCAATTAAGTTTAGGACAACACCGAATTTGGAAAGAAATGACAGTCAAATGGAGCGCTGCTAAACCTGGTGATACTAGCTTAGATCTATGTTGCGGTACTGGTGATTTAACTTTTCGTTTAGCACGTCGTGTGGGAACGACAGGAAAGGTTTATGGAGTTGATTTTTCCCCTAATTTACTGAATAATGCTCAAGAACGCTGCAAAAATTATTATCCTCAACCTCCGATTAATTGGGTAGAAGCTGATGTATTAAATTTACCTTTTGATCATAATTATTTTGATGCAGCTACTATGGGATATGGATTAAGAAATGTTAAAAATATCACTCGAAGTCTTCAGGAAATATACCGTGTTCTCAAACCAGGAGCTAAAGCTGCGATTTTAGACTTTCATCGTCCCAGTCATCAACAGTTACGCGCTGTGCAACAGTGGTATTTAGATAATTGTGTAGTTCCTATAGCCACTAATCTTGGTTTAAAGGAAGAATATGCTTATATTAGCCCTAGCTTAGACCGCTTTCCCGCAGGTAAGGAGCAAATAGAGTTAGCACGTCAAGTTGGTTTTCAGGAAGTTAGACACTATCCCATTGCGAACGGTATGATGGGAGTATTAGTAGTAATTAGGTAATCCAAAAGCCGTGGATTTGTCTCAAATTTTATTATATGTATCACCCCCAATTCTAGGTGGATTAATTGGCTATTATACTAACGATATAGCCATAAAAATGCTGTTTCGTCCCTACAAACCAGTTTATATTTTTGGGAAAAAAGTACCATTTACTCCTGGGTTAATTCCTAGTAATCAAGAGCGGTTAGGACAAAATATTGCTAATGCGATTATGAAGTCCCTACTGACTCCAGAAGAACTGCAAAATCTAGCGCGAAAACTTTTACAACCTGAACGATTACAAGGAGGAGTTCTCTGGTTATTACGTTTGCTATTTGAGCAAATTAAAGATGATAAAAACCCCCGTACTACTAAAATTGTAGCGGGAATTTTACGGGATTTATTAGGTGAATCTTTACCGCGTCTTTTGAGGGTATTAGCACGACAGGAAACATTTTTAGAAACTCAAATTAACCAAATATTTGATAAAGTATTACTAGAATTTCAACTCAGTGAAGAACAATCTAACCGATTAGCTGATTGGTTATTAGAGATAGTTTTACCACCAGATAGACTGCGACAAATTATCATTGATTTCTTAACAGATCGGACAATTCAAGCTATTGATGAAAGCTTTCGAGAAAAAACCAGTGGTACTTATTGGGTAGTTGCAAATTTGTTTGGTTTAAAGAATACTCTAACCCGATTACGGACATTTTGTTTAGATGAAAAAGAAGCCACAAATGAACGCTTACAAGAATTAATTAAAGATCTAAAAATGCGCGATCGCATTCAGGGATTATTACAGAATTTATCTTTACAAAATCTCCCCGTCGGTACTGTACGTCAACTGCGAAAAACTATTAGGGATAATGTGCGTCAATACTTGCAAAATAGTGGTAGTAATTTGCTCAAAGAATTAACAAAATCCGCTGACTGGGAAAGGATATCTATTGTCTTACTAAATCGCTTGAGTAATTCACCAGCTGTCAATACTTCTTTAGAAATAGTTGCTGGGGATTTGACCTTAATTTTAGAAAAGTATCTAGAGAAGGATTTAGAAATGATTGTAGCCCAAACAATTCCCATTTTATCTATAGATCAAGTAATTATAGAACGAGTAAAAGCTACATCACCAGCTGAACTAGAAGATGCTATCGAAGGAATTGTTAGAAATGAATTACAAGCAATTGTGACCTTAGGCGGAATTTTAGGGTTTTTTGTTGGTTTATTACAAACCGGATTTTTATTCTTTAATTAAGTTATAAAGCATTTACTTTATGTATTTTTAGGTGGGCTAAAAGCCCACTCCACAAAAGTTAAAGACAAAGAATTAGGGGTTTTTAAAACCACCCCAAAAACACTTTTTTCCCTCTTCTCCTCATTAATAATATGAGCCTGTTTTCCGGTGGTTAATAGCAGTTATCGCATCAGGTTTGAGTAATTTACCATTATCTACAGTTGCATATATTACCCAATGATCACCGCATTCTAACCGCTGCTGTACTGAACATTCTAAGTATGCACAAGCATCGGTTAATACTGTACAACCATTGTCCGCTTCCACTGTAGGGAAGTTACTAAAGCGGTTTTCTCCTGGTTGGAAATTTTTGCGGAAATGTTTCATATATTCTACGTGAATACCTTCAGGGAGGATATTCAGCACGAATTTACCACCGGGATATAATAAAGATTCGATCGCCCTATCTTTGGCGATCGCTACCGTAATTCCCGGTGGATTAAAAGTAGCCTGAGACACCCATGCACCCATCATCCCCGTAGAAAATTCCCCTTGTTTAGCTGTAATAACGCATACAGACCCGATAATCCGACCTACGGCTTGTTCTGTAGGGGTCGCAGCTTGTTGGGGAACGCGGACTTTCTTGGCCTTTCGCAGGCTTTGAGCAAAATCTGTACCGACTTCTTCACAATATTTAAGAGTAACTTCATCAGGTTTAAATTTTACCTTCAAAGTATCAAAAGCAAAACGATATCCAGCGTCTCTAAGTTTACTTTCTACTAGATCTAAAGCTTCACCACTCCAACCATAAGATCCAAATACTCCCGCAGGTTTACTATTATCATCTGTAGAAAGAACAATACCTAAAGCAGTATGAATAGGTGTAGGTGCGTGTCCTCCAATAGTAGGAGTTCCAATAATAAAACCATCTGCTTGTTCTACAGTAGTACGAATTTCATCAGCAGAAGCAAATTCACAATTAACAGATCTAACCGCAACTCCACCTTTAGTTAATCCTAGTGCTATTGCTTGTGCTAAAGTTGCAGTATTACCATAAGCAGAAGCATAAAGAAGTGCTACGGATATTTCTTTATCTTTTTGGGCGCGACTCCACTCATGATAAGATTTTGTTAATTCAATTAAACTACTACGTACTATAGGTCCATGACCTACAGCATACATTCTCACTTGTAAATCAAAAATTTTCTCTAAAGCTAACTCTATATGTGTCGCATGGGGAGCCATAAGACAATTAAAGTAATAGCGTTGATCTTCTTTAAAACTTTCCCAGTGATCATCAAATACTTCTTCACCACAAATATGAGCGCCAAACAATTTATCTGTAAAAAGAATCTGCGTTTTTTGATCATAGGTACAAAGTGCTTCTGGCCAACGAGGACTAGGAGTAGGTAAAAATTTTAAAACATGATCTTTACCTAAATCTAGTATTTCTTTTCCTCGCATAACTAAAACTTTAACATCTTGATCAGTAAAAGCCGCACGTAAATTATTAGCAGCAGGAAGAGAACAAACAAAAGTAATTTGTGGCGCAATTGTTAAAATTGCTTTTAACGTTGGAACACGATTAGGATTAAAATGTCCTAAAATGATGTAATCTAATTTTTGAACATTAATTGTTTTTTGTAACGCTTCTAAATAAATTTCTGTAAATCCTTCCGCAGGTGGGTCTGTAATAGCAGTTTTATTTGCTTCTATTAAATAACAGTTAGAAGTAGTACCGCGTTCTAGTGCATATTCAATTTCAAATCTGAGACGTGATTTACTACGCGCTCTTAAAACTTTTGTATTAGTACCAATAGGTAAAATTTGTACATCTCTGGGTCGAGAATCATTCATAGATACCTGTTGAGGTGAAAAAACTTGAGAAACCCAATTTTTAGCTGATTCAACCGCGTTAGAAAAAGAATCTGGAATTGGCATATTAATTATCTGCAACGAGTAAATAATTATTTGGATAACAAACAATTGATAATTGATAATAATTTATTATCAATTAAAAATAAGTAATAGATTAATTGCAATTAACGATGGATTAACTGCAATTAATAATAGATTAGCTGCAATTAACAATGGATTAACTGCAATTAACAATAAATAATAAAATTTATTTACTGTATATAATCCATTATTTATTACAATTAATAGTAATTTCCTACTTTACGATGACGAACTGCTGTAATACCATCTGGTTTAGAAACTTTACCATCATTAACAATGCAATACAAAATCCAATGATCACTACATTCCATACTATTAATAACTTCACATTCTATGTATGCGAGTGCGTCGCTGAGAATAGGTGAACCATTTTTAGCAGTTTGGATTTTTACATCTGCAAATCTATCAATACCGGGAAGTAAACGTTTAAGAAAATGTTTTTTCAAGTCTTGATAATTTCCTTCTTCAAGAACATTGAGAACAAAACGATCATTGATTTGCAGTAAACTATCAAGAGCGCGATCTTTAGCAACAGCAATAGTAAAACCTAAAGGTTGTAAACTAGCTTGTGTTACCCAAGAAGCAATCATTGCACCACTAACATCGCCTTTTTTAGCAGTGACAATATATAAACCATTGCTAATTCTTCCCAAAGCTTTTTCCATATTCACGTCGAGAGCTTTGATTTGTTTAATATTGCGTTCTCGTACTAACAATTGTCCTAAACCAGTTCCTGCTTCTTCACACAATTGATAAGTAGATTGATTAGGTGCTTCTTTGATACGAATAGCTGGGAAAGCTTCTTTAATACCTAAGTCAATAAATTTGCGTCTCAGGGTATCAATAGGCTCATCATCTCCACCATAAGATTCAAATAAACCAACTACTTGTTTATTTTTAGCAACTGCTAATAAAGAACTAATTGCAGCTTGTGCTTTAATTGCACTAGTAGGAGGCATACCAATAATTAAACTAGATGATCTTCCTGCTAACTCTTGAATTTCTTGGCTTTCTGCGGTGCTAAGATCCAATATTTCCACACCGATACCGGATTTTTGTAAACCCTCAGAAATACTATGTCCTAAAAGATCACTATGTCCATAACCAGAAACATAAAATAAACCGACAGTAGTTTCTGTTTTCGTTTGTTTCTGACTCCAATTCTGATATAATTCAGTGAGAATATCAAGATTATGATAAAGTAATGGACCATGGCCATTGGCAATAATTTTAATTTTACCAAGTTCACCCATTCTCTTCATTGCATTTAGCAAAGAACGAGCATTTGGACCCATTAAACAATCATAATAAAAGCGAAAATCAGCTTCAATTGCTTCTAAATCTTCGTCGAAAGTGCGATCATCACAGAAGTGCATTCCAAAAGCATCACAGGTGTAGAGAATTTGGGTTTTGCGATCAAAACTAAAGATAGTATCTGGCCAATGTAAATTTGGCGCACTCACAAATTCTATTTCATGATCTTGACCAATTTTAATCCGATCTCCACTTTTAACAATGCGTTTAGAAAAAGGTTCATGTACCAAACCTTCTAGAAATTGTAAAGCCACTTTAGAGGCTAAAACCGTTGCTCTGGGAGCTAATTGTAAAACATCTTCTACTAAGCCACTGTGATCAGGTTCAGTATGACTAACAATGATATAATCAATAGTTTTAAGATTAACTAAACCCTTGAGAGTGTCTAAATACAATTCACGAAACTTCTGATGAGAAGTATCAATTAAAACTGTTTGTTCACCCCTAATTAAATATGAATTATAGGTTGTACCATTTTGTAAACCAAATTCAATATCAAAACGATCTCTATCCCAGTCAAGAGAGCGAATTGCGGTGGTATTGGGGGCAATTTCTACAGTTTGTATAGTTAATCGGTTCTGAATGTTCTCTGAGATAGCTACCATGATTTCACAACAGCAAATAAACAATTATTTCTTCTGCTTCCCATTCTCCCTATTATTGTTTTTAAAAGCTGTAATGAAAAGTATATTTTGGGAAATTAAAATTGTAATAATAGCTGCAAAAAAATTAAAAAACGACTGACAACTAGCAAATCAGTCCACTTTCACGGTAAACTCTTAATGTTGCCATAAAAGACATTTACTCTCATGACTGGAGAATTAAGACTTTGGGTATAGAACTACGCAGTTTCGTATTTCTAGACAACCTGCAACCTCAACACGCTGCATATATGGGAACAGTAGCCCAGGGTTTCTTACCATTACCAGGGGATACATCCTTATGGATTGAGATTTCCCCTGGTATCGAAATCAACAAGATTACGGACGTAGCCCTCAAATCCGCTTCTGTCCGTCCCGGAGTGCAAGTAGTAGAACGTTTATACGGACTTTTAGAGGTACATTCTGGCTCTCAGGGGGAAACACGAGCCGCTGGAGATGCGATTTTGGCGTTTTTGGGCGTGAAAAAGCAGGAATGTCTCAAACCTCGTGTGGTTTCTAGTCAGATTATCCGCAATATTGACGCGTATCAAACGCAATTGATTAACCGTACTCGTCGGGGACAACTGTTATTAGCAGGACAAACTCTGTACGTATTAGAAGTTGAACCAGCTGCTTATGCGGCACTAGCAGCCAATGAAGCGGAAAAAGCAGCACAAATTAATATTCTGGAAGTTCAAGCTGTGGGTAGTTTTGGCCGACTTTATTTAGGGGGAACCGAACAAGATATTTTAGCAGGAGCAGCAGGAGCGTTAGCAGCAATTGAAAATTCACCTGGTAGGGAAAATCCTCAAGGTAAGCGGAATGAATAAACAATTACAAATTAAAAATTAAAAGTTAAAGATTGTTTTTGATCATATAAATGATGTATTAAACTCTTTAATTTTTGATCAAGGGGGAAAAATGGCAAATCAACAACATCTTAATTTATTACGATCTGGGGCAGTTGTTTGGATAGAATGGAGAAATCAAAATCCTCAAATTGAAGTTGATCTTAGTGGTGCAAATTTATTAGGAGAAAACCTGCGAGGGGCAAATCTTCAAGGTGTAAATTTCAATCAGGTGAATTTAGCTCATGCTTTGTTAGTGCGAACTAATTTTAGTCAAGCAAATCTGAGTAATGCTATTTTGTATGAAGCTAAATTAATTGCAGCCAATTTGAGTGAAGCTAATTTGAGTATTGCTAATTTGAGTGGAGCAATTTTGACCGCAGCAAATTTAAGTTATGTAAATTTAATTGGTGCTAATTTGAGTAGTACAAATCTAGAAAATGCTATGATTAATGACGCTAATTTAATTGGTACAGATTTCCAAAATGCTAATTTAAAAAATGCTGATTTATCAGGGTCACAACTTATTCGCAGTCATCTCAGTTTTGCTAATTTAATGGGGGTTAATTTAATTACGACTAATTTAAGTCAAGCTAATTTATATGAAGCAGAACTAATCAATGCTCAACTTTATCAAGCTAACCTACATCAAGCTAATTTAACTAAAGCTCATTTAGGAAACGCATTTTTATCTAAAGCTAATTTAACTGCGGCTAATTTAACAGAAACCGATTTAAGTTGGGCAAATTTAAAAGGTGCAAATTTAGCAGGTGCAAATTTACAAGGTGCGAATATTAGCGGAGCAAATTTTCAGGGAGCAAATCTAAAAGGGACGATTTTAGAAGATAAATTAGAATTATTAACCCCAAAAAAATGCAATTAGAAGGAATAAAAAACCAGGTTATGATCTAAAATTTAAGATGGACTGCATGAGATTACTCCCAGGGGAAATTATACAGGTGGGGGAAGTAACCATAGATAGAAAGTTGGCAGGTGATAAAGTTTGAAAAGTCTCAGGGCGATTAGAAATCACATCTACACAGACAAAACCTGCCTACGCAGGTTTCAAATCCTTAATTTTTCGTTAGTCCACGCAGGTGGACTTTGCTTGTGT
>OMJF01000188.1 GCA_900299285.1 Anabaena sp. 54
AACCCAACCTACAATTATCTTTATTGTTAGGACTTTGTTGGGTGACGCTGTCGCTTAACCCAACCTACAATTATCTTTATTGTTAGGACTTTGTTGGGTTACGCTGTCGCTTAACCCAACCTACAATTATCTCAAACGCCAAAAAACCGCGAAAAATTTGTTTTTTAGGTCTTGACAAAGGATTTTAAATATGTTACCCTTATATTGATAAGGAAGAACTATCTTAAATTATTTACATCATCATAACATCCCCGTCTTTATCCTGTACATCCTTTAATCCTGGATATCCTGATTCTGACAAAATTGACAAAAAGTTTTAAATATGTTATGATTATCTTGATAAGGAAGAACTATCTTAAATTATTTAATTAATAACCAAATATTGATTCCCCCACATTTTTGATTTGAAAAGTGGGGGATATAATTCAAAATCAAGCCTTACAACACGGGTACAAACTGAGACTTATCAGGTACTTCCGCGTACTCAGCCACAATTTGTCTAAGTTCGTCACCATTAATGGTTTCTTTTTCAATCAACAAATCAACTAGACGATCTGCGAGACTACGATAATCACGCATGATATTCTTAGCGTTAGTATAGCATTCTTCCACAATCATTCTGACTTGAGCATCAATGCGACAAGCGATCGCTTCGGAATACTCGGAACGGGTTGTCCAGTCACGACCCAGGAACACCTCACCCTGTTGGCTTTCCAGAGACAAAGGACCTAAATCAGACATTCCGAACCGTGTTACCATTTGTCGAGCCATTCCTGATAACTGCTGTAAGTCTCCACCAGCACCAGTTGTGACTTCTGCTGCTCCAAAAATTACTTCTTCAGCAGCCCGACCACCTAAAGCCCCCGTAATTCTGGCCTTTAGCTGAGAACGACTAATTAAACCTTGTTCTTCATTAGGTGTAAACCAAGTCAAACCCTGGGCCTGTCCTCTGGGAATCAAAGTCACCTTTTGTACAGGGTCATGGTCTTTAAGTAAAGTTCCCACCAAAGCGTGTCCAATTTCATGGTAAGCAATCAAACGCTTACTCTTGCTGTCTACCAGAGGAGTACCTTCCATACCCGCAACTACCCGGTCCACAGCATCGTCAATTTCTGATAAAGTGATACCTTCTTTACGTCTTCTAGCGGTGAGAATAGCCGCTTCATTGAGCAGGTTAGCTAAATCTGCACCGGTAAATCCTGGAGTGCGACGGGCGATCGCTTCTAAAGACACACTAGCATCTAATTTCTTATTTCTAGCATGAACTTGTAATACTTCCAAACGTCCTTTAATGTCTGGAGCATCTACCGTTACCTGTCTATCAAAACGACCAGGACGCAACAAAGCAGCATCTAGGACATCAGGACGGTTAGTAGCAGCAATAATAATAATGCCAGTATTGCCTTCAAAACCATCCATTTCCGTTAATAATTGATTAAGGGTTTGTTCCCGTTCATCATTCCCACCACCAATACCAGCACCCCGTTGACGACCCACAGCGTCAATTTCATCAATAAAGATAATACAGGGAGCGTTATCTTTCGCTTTCTTAAACAAATCACGGACACGGGAAGCACCCACACCCACGAACATTTCTACAAATTCCGAACCAGAGATAGAGAAGAAAGGTACACCAGCTTCACCCGCGATCGCTTTAGCGAGTAAAGTTTTACCAGTTCCCGGAGGTCCAACTAATAGTACACCTTTAGGAATCCGAGCACCAACAGCAGTAAATTTTTCAGGTTGTTTGAGGAAAGTGACAACTTCTTGTAATTCTTCCTTTGCTTCTTCAATTCCCGCCACATCATCGAATTTTACCCCAGTTTTCGCCTCCATTTGGAAACGAGCGCGGGACTTGCCAAAATTCATCGCTTGTCCAGGACCACCGGGAAGATTATTAGAACGACGGAACAAAAAGAAAAGTCCCGTAATCAATAAAACCGGGAAAACTAAATTACCCAAAAGTCCCCAGATTGCCCCATCATTTCGCATTGGATGAGCATCAAAGCTCACATCTTTCTGTTTCAGCTTTTGGATCAATTCCGGCGCATTCACGGGCAAATCTACCCGCCAACGTTGAGTGCGATTTTCGATGTCTTGGTCATTGGCCTCAATAATTGCCGTTCTCCCACCATCGTATAGATCCACATTAATCACACGATCTGCGTCCAAATATTCCAGAAAGCGACCGTAGGTCATGCGCGTATTGGCCGCATTTTTACTCATGTCCGCAGCATTGCCTGTAAAAGTGCCTTGCCAGAAGAAAAAGCCAATTACTAAGGCCAGCACTGACCAAAGTGCTACGATTCTCCAAGAAAATTTCATCTTTAATTTGCCTCTAGATACTAATATGACTGCTTTTGTAACGGATGTTTATAAATCCATTTTGTAATTTGAGCCATAAAACGTCGGTTTGCTTATGGCAGATTCATGAAGTTTGTCTAGAATCTTAATTAAATTTAACCTAATTCTCATAGTAATACCAATTAAAAATTAAAAATTAAAAGTTAAATATGCCCAAAATCATACCCAGTAAGGATTTGGGGCTAATTTATATTTTGCTATCTCTATTACTAATTTTATGCTGGACTGCACAGGATTACCAAATTCATTTATATTATTTATGCTTTAAAGCTGAATACAACGCAAAGGTTACGGAA
This sequence comes from Anabaena sp. 54, assembly GCA_900299285.1. Classification (GTDB taxonomy): domain Bacteria; phylum Cyanobacteriota; class Cyanobacteriia; order Cyanobacteriales; family Nostocaceae; genus Dolichospermum. The sequence continues at coordinate 2,661 of OMJF01000188.1, forward strand.
AATGAAGCACGAAGAAGCGAAGAAGCGAAGGTAAGAGTTTTAGAGAGATTTTTCGTGATGGGTGATAGTGTCATCGTTTAAAATATAGTGGACTTCTTGTGGAAATTTTTATGAAAGCAGAGTTAACAGCCATCATTGAGAGAGCAACGGAAGGAGGATACTGGGCAATTTGTCCAGAAATTTCTGGCGCTAATGGTCAAGGTGAAACCATTGAGGAGGCGAAAGAAAACTTGAAACTTGCTATTCAATTGATTATTGAAGATCCTATGGCAGATATCCGCAGGGAAATCACAGAAGATGCGATAGAAGAGACCATTTTAATTCCATGAAACGTAAAGAATTAGAAAAAAAGTGAAAACAAGCAGGGTGTTACTTAAAACGAGAAGGTGGTTCTCATTCTTTATGGATTAATTCTCAAACAGGTGTCATTGAGGCTGTACCAAGACATACAGAAATTAAGGAATTTTTAGCCCAGAAAATTCTTAAAAACTTAAATGCCGAATAAGCAGGTGAACACAATAAAACCAATCTGTGTCAAGAAAAGTAAAATCGCCCAAAACCTCTTCACTCTGTTCAATCTTCTCTACAAGGGTTTTAAGTCACGCACATTTAATTCTCACAAGATGTCTAATCATTTACTTATCTCCCATAATTTTTAAGGTATAAGGTAGGGAATCATCTTTCTTGTAAGAACCAATCCAAATTTGGTAAGTTCCCCGTAGCCATTCACCAACAACACCAGGATTTTTATCGTCTAAGTCATCATTACACCAAGTCCCACCAGGTCCTTTGATAATCATGGTCGTGTCCGCAGGACTGTTAACTACTAGTTTTAGGTATTCAAATTTACTCAATAGTTCCAGGGTATGATCGGGATCTTTATCCATAAATCCTTTACAAGGTCCAGTTGGTGTTGTTTCTGTTTCGGCTATTTGGCTTCCGGGTATTGAACCACCACTCATTCCCCTGACTGTTAATGGATCTGGAGAAAATGGATATTGAATGGTAATATCTCCAAAAATCTGCGAAACTGGTTGAGCATTAGCCACTTGAGTAAATCCACTTGTAGTCCAGAGTATAATCATTCCTGTAGTCAATACTTTTTTGGACATTGTAATTATAGAAATTTGAAATTTGCTCTCATACCTTTGAAGACATAAATTTACGGTCTCAAGTTCCTTTAGCGAAAAGACTTGAGTACCGCTGGGAGAATTTAAAATTCCAGAAAATTCTTACCCAATACTCAGTAATTAATTATTGCTAATTGCTTGATTTAAACGAGCTTTATCTAAACCAATCTGATTTAATAGTAACCAAGATTGAATTAAGTCTGGTCCATGTACGTCCCCGGTTAAAGCTGCTCTGAGCGATCGCATCACTAAGCCCTTTTTCACATTTTCTGTTTTTACAACTTGCTTAATTATACTTTGAGCGATATCTGCTGATAAATTTGGTTGACTCTCTAAAGCTACAATAATCGCTTTTAGTACAGTTTTAACACCCTCCTGCTCTAGTTGTTGACTGCCTTCTTCAGTTAATTCTACACCATCAGTAAAAAATACCTTCGTCATTTCCACAGCATCTACCAACCGAGTCAAACTAGCAGCAATTAACCCCGTTAGTGATTCTAACCAAGGACGTTCTCTACCACCGTTAAATTGATAACCAGCTTTTTCCCATAAGGGAATCAGTAAATCTGTAAGTTCCCCAACCGGCTTATGATGAAGATATTGGCTATTCAACCAGTCCAATTTATCCCAGTCAAATTTAGCACCAGCCTTATTCACTCTTTCAAAACCAAAATCCTTAGCCGCTGATTCCAAATCAAATATCTCTTGCGTGGAATCCCCTGGCGACCACCCTAGTAAAGTCATATAATTTACTAAAGCTTCCGCCGTAAAACCCATATCTTGAAAGTCACAAATAGAAGTTACTCCATCTCGTTTCGAGAGTTTTCGCCCTTCTTGGTTTAAAATCAAGGGTGTATGGGCAAATTCGGGAATTTTCGCCCCCAAAGCTTCATATAGTAAAATCTGTTTAGCTGTATTAGCGATATGGTCCTCACCCCGAATCACATGAGTAATTTCCATATCAATATCATCCACAACCACCACAAAATTATACAATGGTTGACCACTACCATCACTAGAAGCGCGAGCAATGACCATATCACCACCCAAATCACTACCACGCCAACTCATTTTACCCCGTACTAAGTCATTCCAGACAATTTCCCGATCATCGGCGATTTGGAAACGAATTACCGAAGAACGTCCTTGAGCCTCAAATTCAGCCCTTTGTTCTGGTGTTAAGTACCGATGACGGTTATCATAACGAGGTGCTTCACCTTGAGCTTTTTGCGCCTCTCGTAAGGCATCTAACTCTTCAGATGTGGTATAACAGCGGTAAGCTAGTCCTTGCTCTAGTAGTTTTTCAACTGCTTCTTTGTAAAGTTCTAAACGTTGAGATTGGAAAAATGGACCTTCATCCCAATTCAATCCTAACCAGCGTAGTCCATTGAGAATATTATCTGTATATTCTGGACGCGATCGCTCTAAATCTGTATCTTCTATTCTTAAAATAAATTTGCCATGATGGTGACGAGCAAACAAGTAATTAAATACAGCCGTTCTCGCTGTACCAATATGTAAATTTCCCGTGGGACTTGGAGCTATACGGACTCTAACGGTCACAGTTGATTCTCTCTTTTATACAGCATAATTAAACTTACTGATATAAAACCTATGAGTATATATCAATATCTCAGCATCTTACATTCAGCACTTTTGAACAGAAATAAGGAAACCTGAAACTTAATCACAGGTAACAACCTTGATTATAACCCAATTTAAGTTTCTTTTCCTGTTGCCACATAGTATATTTTCCAGGGCGAACGATGGGACTCGAACCCACGGATGGTGGTACCACAAACCACTGCCTTAACCACTTGGCTACGCTCGCCATTTAACTTATTTTTTTATAATAGCACTAACTAAAAAAATGATCAAGTCTTTTTGATCAGAAATTTAGATAATTTTCTTGGTAGTCTTTGAAAGACCAACAACTACCCACCTCAAGTTCAAATATGAAACTTTTAGCTACTCTCATCAGTATAGGAGCAGTAAGTGTTACTATATTAGGGGTGATTATGGCCAAAACCAACCCCAATCAAATTGAGTATGAAAAGTATGCAGTTCACAAGCTGACAACATACTTAGAAACTGATGTATGTCAAAAGACTCCCAATTTCCTGGAAAGATTAATTAAAGTTGATTGTAATCAAGTGCTTCAATCTGTTAAACCACAAATTAAAGAACTTATTACCAGTACAACCAACCGACAAGACTATATAATCTTTAGTATTTATAAAAGTGAAATTAAACTTGATTCTTGGATACCAGGTTACAAGTTTGAAACTGTGGGAGTATTGAATCAATTTTATACTTACAATGCTGAACAAAAATAAATAGGGAAAATGACTAATACAGCTTATCTTTTAGTATCTCACGGCAGCCGTGATCCTCGTCCAGATTTGGCCATGCAGCAATTAGCGAAGCTATTAAGTGAGATGTTACCTCAAGGGGAAAACTTGATAGGTATTGCTACCCTAGAGGCCAATATCCAACCTTTACATCAACAAATTCAAGATTTCGCTAATCAAGTTCAGGCTTTTGGCTGTAAAATAGTCCAAATTATCCCCCTATTTTTGTTACCAGGATTTCATCTCATGACGGATATTCCCGCAGAAATAGCACTGGCACAAGAGGTAATAAATGAAACCATAAGCATAGAATTATGTCCTTCCGTAGGTAGTTATCCTGGGTTAGAAAAATTTGTTTCTAGAATGATAATGAAAGTAAAAGCTGATGTATCAATTATTTTAGCCCATGGTAGTCGTCGTCCTGGTTCTCATGCCCCTGTAGAAAATATAGCAGCTAGTGTGGGTGCATTGACAGCCTATTGGTCTGTACCTCCTAGTTTAGAACTAAGAGTACAAGAATTGATTACCGCAGGTTATGAACAAATTGCCATTTTTCCATACTTTTTATTTACAGGTGGCATAACTGATGCGATCGCTTTGGCAGTAGAAACGCTAAAATTAAAATTTCCATCAGTAACTTTTCAACTCGCACCACCTTTAGGAACAAGTCGAGAATTTGCTGATTTAATCGGGGATTTGATCAAAGAAGGGGAAAAAGTTTTTGGGTAAAGTTTATTTAGTTGGTGCAGGTCCAGGAGATCCTGGACTCATGACTATCAAGGGCAAAGATCTATTGGCTTGTGCAGATGTGGTTATATATGATGCTTTGGTAAGTATAGAAGTATTGGATATGATTAATCCCGCAGCAGAACAAATTAACGCGGGTAAACGCATGGGTAGACATTCTTTATTACAAGAAGCTACCACAGAATTACTGATAGAAAAGGCGGCAAATCATGCTGTTGTCGTCAGACTCAAAGGTGGTGATCCCTTTATTTTCGGTCGTGGTGGGGAAGAAATGGCAGAATTGGTAGCCGCAGGGATTCCCGTAGAAGTTGTACCAGGGATTACATCAGGAATAGCCGCCGCCGCCTATGCTGGTATTCCTTTAACCCATCGTCTTTATAGTTCTTCTGTAACTTTTGTGACTGGACATGAATCCGCTGGTAAGTATAAACCCCAGGTAAATTGGCCAGCAATAGCCCATGGTGCAGAAACTATCGTAATTTATATGGGTATACACAATTTACCCTACATTGTAGAGCAGTTAACTGTAGCGGGGTTGAGTTTAGATACACCCATTGCTTTAATTCGCTGGGGAACTCGGCCAGAACAGGAAGAATTAATTGCTGAATTGGGGACAATTGTAGCACAAGTCACAGAAAAGGGATTTCTTGCCCCAGCAATAGCCGTAATTGGTGCAGTTGTCAAAATGCACGGTATATTATCTGATTCTGTACAGGAGAAAAAATAAAGGAAAAGTTTGGTTAGAGTTACACTGATTAAATCCTTTTTATTTGTCCTTTGTGTTGATATTCTGTTGTTGAATAATCTCGCTAATTTCTGCCAAACTTAAATTTAAAACCTGTGCGATTTGTTCTCTAGTTAAACCCAATTCTATCAAACCAGGAACTGCGTCTAACTTGGCTTTGCGTTTACCTATTAAAATCATGTGTATATCAATATTTAACAATGAGGATAAAAATGATTAAATTCATAGATTTGTTTTGTGGTACAGGGGGATTTAGAATAGCCGTTGAAATGATTTGTAATCAGTATAATATTTCCTCTCAATGTGTTTTTTCTAGTGATATTGATATAGACTCGCAAAAAATATATACAGCAAATTTTGGAGAAACTCCAGCAGGAGACATTACTAAAATTAATGAAAATGATATTCCAGAACATGATATATTATTGGCTGGTTTTCCCTGTCAATCTTTTAGTATTTGTGGAGAACTTAAAGGTTTTGCAGATACCAGAGGTACATTATTTTTTGATATTGCTAGAATTATTCAAGCTAAAAAACCCACAGCTTTTATATTAGAAAATGTCAAACAGTTACAAGGACATCAACAGGGAAAAACGTTAAAAATCATTATTGATACTTTACAAAATTTAGGATATAATACAGATTATAAAATTGTTAATGCTTTAAATTTTGGACTACCACAAAAACGAGAAAGAATTTTAATTATAGGTTTTAAAAATCAACATCATTATGAGAATTTTAAATGGCCATTGATAAAAATTCCCATGCAACCATTATCAACAATATTAGAAAATTCCGTTTCTGACTTTTATTATGCTTCCGAAAAGATTAGACAAAATCGGTTACAAAAAGTTAAACCTAATCAACAATATGATCAACCAACGATATGGCATGAAAATAAATCTGGTAATATTAGTGTATATCCTTATTCTTGTGCATTAAGAGCAGGAGCATCCTATAATTATCTATTAGTTAATGGAGAAAGAAGGTTAACTGAAAGGGAAATGTTGAGATTACAAGGTTTTCCTGAATCTTATCAAATAGTGGGAAGTTATCAAACTATGAGGAAGTTAACTGGTAATGCTATAGCTATTCCCTGTGTGGCTAGTGTTATTGATGTTATGATTAATTTGATGGTAGGGAGAAATATTACAACATAGTCAGGACCAAAGATATTTAATAGTAAGGTTAGATGGCTAATATTTATAATTTAATTCAAGTGCATTGCAAAAGCTATTTAGTTGATTAAGCAAAGCATTATAGTAACTGTAAGCATCCTCTCGTTTATCTTGAAGATTAGCATATAAAGTCAACTCTGGTTCTGGTGCTAGGTGATCTTTAGGGATATCTAAACCGGCTTCAGATAACCGTGTTGAGGCAATTGCAATTAATAATGCTCCAATTGTATTAGATTCACCATTGTGAAGATCACTTAGTCCAGGTAATATTATTTCTGCACCTGGTAACTCATTGAGATTCATGATTGATCATCCTCCAGGTTATTTTCACAAAGTTCAATAAATTTCTCGATTCTGCTTCTAAATTAATGATCGCAGTTAATCACAGTTAAGGAAGCACAAAAAAATGGATATTGAGCGATTCCTAGGTCGTGCTTCGCTATCGCTTGTGACAACGCTAATTTAAAAAACTTTCATATTCATCATGATTACCGATCCAAATCCAATAATAATCGTCACCCTTTTTCAAGGCTAACGCTCGATATCCACCACTGACACGGGCAGACCAAAGATTTCTACCGACTTTTTTGAAGTGCAAAGAGGGATGAAGTGAGTTTTCCTGCCAAAGCTGATAAGCCCTCCGCGCTTGCTCTTGTATCTCAGGTGACAAATTAGCATAAGCTTTCCAAAACTCAGTCGTCGCCAAGGATTTCATCAAGATCCCTCACGTTGTTGGCTGCAATATCTTTTTCTGCCTGAGCAATGAGGCGATCTAATTTCCCTGATGCTAAATCTGCCTCAATTTGACGATCCCACATCTCATCAAGATATTCTTGAAGCCATTTTGCCAGATCACGAACTTCACTTTCAGGCAATTGCTTGATTACTAATTCAACTTCTAGCCGAGTAGTCATACAAGATTTTACATTTAAAGAGTTTTTCTTTTCTATATTATCACCAACTTTGACATTGAAACGCCATTAGATGGTAGCTATTTGACTGATAGCGAACGCATTGCGTCCCGGAGGGAACTAGCGCGACCCAGGAATCGCACTTCTCAAAGATGTTTAACGGTGAAATTATTGAGATTCCATTAACGCACCCTACAGGATTGGCGAACTGCTTGCAGCAGCGCTTCGCTATCGCACTTGTGGTATTCCTCTATTGTTAGATAATTCAGTCAATATTCCTTTATTTTTGATAATAATCCTAAAATATGGGCATTTTCCATTTATTGACAAATCTTTTTCATCATTCCCTTTTCTGAATTTAATTATTTCAAACTGATCGGGATTGAATTTATGTAGAAATGTTATAGGTACACCCATAAATCCTTTGTAGTCTAATGGTATGTCTTGTGTTTTATTAACATTAATACCATCATAGTTGTCATAATGGGGGTATTCAATTTCGTTTCCAAAATATCTCTTTGTGAGAGTAATATATTCGTGTCGTTTAAAAGTGTCTAAATTAGTTAACCATAGACAATTGTTTGGAGAAACTATTCTATTTCCAGAGCTATCAATCCTAGTCTCTGTGCCATAGAGTTCATAGTATTCGGGGACAATAAAACCTGAAATACCTCTACCCAGGTTTATTCCTAACCACGCCTTATTTTCCTTAATTAACTTAAATATTTCTTTATAGGTGATGGCATTAATATTGCCAATTATTAAGAATTTTTTATCGTATTTAATTAATTGAGCCACATACTCCCTAAATAATGAAAATGGAGGATTAGTAACAACAATATCGGATTGCTTTAATAGTTCGATACTTTCAGCACTACGAAAATCGCCATCACCTTTAAAATGAACGATGTCAGTTAAACTTGGTTTAATTCTTTCTTCCTCTAGACCTGTATATTCAAAGAAAAAACCATTTTCAACTTCTTCGGTATTAAACAAATCCCTTTCTTGTTTTCTATAACAAGCAGTTATTAGTTTTTTAATACCCAATTCTGCGAAATTTGATGCGAAGTAATTAAAAAAATTGCTAATCCGAGCATCATCGCAATTACAAAAAACTACTTTATTTTGAAAATGACTTTTATAATGTTTTAACTCATTTTCTATATCTGAAAGCTGTGTATAAAACTCGTCATTTTTGTTTTGTTTTGCTTTTTTCAACAAAGAGTGCTGTACTTTTCTGGCCATTATCAACCCGTATTATTAGTTATTGGTAATTTGGTCAAATATTTCACTACCTAATGCTTTAAGAGAGGACTTAGACACTTCAATCATAATATCAAACATTTTTTTTCATCCCATTTTTCTCCATTTCCTTGTGTATAAATTGAAGCTGCTTGAAGCATAATTGTTTTATCATGATGCTTAACAAATTTATTTTTACACAAATTAGTGTTAATTGGCATTCCATAATTTGCAGAGGTCAATCTAAAATCAAGGCTTTGCAAAACTGGTTTGAAAAAACCCAACCCGCACCTCCTGATTTTGATCCAGATCAAGCTAAATGGGAATATTTAAAGGAGAAACATAATCTGTGAAAATCTTGCTTGATACCAACATCATTATAGATATTTCCACAGAAACAATGATAAAATAGTTTGTGAATCAAGTCTTTGTTTGTGTTTGTGCCTATTCTCAATTCAATTTACACAAGAAGATAAATAATTATGCTATCAGTTGAAGAATTAATTCAAGAAGCCTTGTCTTTACCCAGTTCTAGCAGAGTATTTTTAGTAGAAAAACTAATTGAAAGTCTAGAATCTGATATTGATGAAAATATCCAAAAGATTTGGAACACAGAAGCTAAAAAACGCCGGGATGAAATACGTAATCATACTGTTAAACCAATTTCTGGAGAAATCGCTTTAGCTCAAATTAGACAAATTTTAGAAAAATGAAAAATGAAATATAACTTCCATCCCGCTGCATTAACAGAATACTCAGAAGCAGTCCAATTTTATGCAGAAAATGAAATTGAAATAGCACAAAATTTTATCAATGCTGTTGAAGATGCCATTTTCCGAATTATTTAATCACCTAAACGCTATCCAGTTACCGATGAAGATATTCGTCGGTGTTTAGTGCGTAAGTTTCCCTATGGAATACTCTATACCATAGAAGATGAATACATTTTAATTGTAGCGGTTATGCACTGTAGTCGTAAACCAAAATATTGGCAAGATCGGATTTAATTGTTATCTCGCACACCTGCAAGACCACCATGCTGTATTAATTGGTCTTCATGTATAGCTGTAACAATTATTTCATCTAACCAGAAAATTCCATTCATTTCCCTAATTCATGAAGTGCATTTCTGTATTTTGTGCTGACTTTTCTGTAGGCTTCCATTGCTTTTTCAAAATCAGGATTACAAGAAGTTATCATAACACCTGCTGGGGTTTCAGTCACAAATACGCTGTCCAGCTACTACTACCCTTAATCATACCACAGCCCCAAGCAGTGAACCAGCATCAGAAACACCAAAAAGAAAATCTAGAATCAAAAGAAATGGTTATTTTATTGATAGATATTGGCAGCCATGATCAGGTTTATTAACCTGACTTGTGAATTTTCATACAATATGTTCAAAAATTATTTTCAGTAAATCCTCTTGAGAAAAAGGCTTTTCTAAATAACCATTAGCTTTGACAAATTTGGCTTTTGCTCTATCCCTTAGTCCCATCCTTTCTGTCATCAAAATTATAGGAGTATCTTGATAATGTGTGTGTTTTCGTAATAAAGAACAGATTTCATAGCCATTTAAATTAGGCATTTCTATATTTAGTAAAATGATATCTGGTTGTACTCGCAGAATTTCCATTAAAGCTTGGGAAGAATCCGTAAATTTGATCACATTGAATATTTGTTCATCTAAAAATTCTGACACAGCATTTAAAATTTTCTGATGATTATCTATACAAAAAATACTGCATTTCTTTTTCTCGTTAATTTGGGAGTTACTAGACTGATTTATTTTTCCCTGACCATTAACTTGATCAGAATTGCTTTTGGGTAATTTCTCCTGGGATGTTTTGGGTACTTCTAACTGACAATACGGTTCAAAATTCAAATTTTCTTTAACATCAACTTTTGCTGCTGGTTGAGATGGTTCTACTAAAGCTTTTAAATTTAAATGGCAAAATTTAGGCAGATTGTCTAAAAAAGTATGAGGAACAAATTCATAACTGCCATATTTTAAATTCAACAAGGATTGTAAAACTTCTAATGCTAACTCCTCAATTAGTAAAGCTGCTTGAAAATGGCTAATATATTTTTGATTCACTAACCAACAAATAGCTAAATAATCTGGATTTGGTATTGAATGTTTCTCAATATCTTTTTCAAAAATCATCCGCACTTGTTCGTTAATTCCCCTGGGAAGAGTTGAGATTTGCTGACTTAATCTCTGTAAGTTCCGGTAAAGAGGTTCAAACATTTCTTCAGAATAACCAGCGTAAATTAGTTTACCCTGATCCATATATATTGACCAGGCACCAGATTCGCTAAATACTTGCAAACAACCAGTGTATGAACTATTGGTAATTTTCTTTAAAATGTTGATTGGTTGCAGTTTTTGGAAAAATCTATATCTACTAATAGGAGTAGGGTTCATTTTCTGCGATGGTTCATTAAAGTTGTTTTTCATTATCAGTTACTCACTATATTTTATCAACATTCCGAATCCTGATTCTTGAATTCTTCCCTTTAGATTACTCCATATTTTTTAGAGAAATAAAAAAGTATGTTAAACATAAGATGAAGATAAAAAAATGAAGTGGTGATTTTCTACCGACACGACTCTAATTTTTGATCTCAATGTTGCTTAAATTACCCAATACCCAATCGTGTCTACAATTAATATCCAAGTTCCAGAAAATAGCGATCGCTTAGACCGCTATTTATCCCAGAAGTTATCAGATTTGTCCCGTTCTCGCATTCAGCAACTCATAGAACAGGGTCATGTCCAAGTTAATGACCAAATTTGCACATCTAAGAAGGTTAATCTCAAAATCGGCGATCGCATTTCTCTACAAATTCCCGCCATTGCACCTTTACAACTCTTAGCGGCGGATATTCCTCTAGATATCCTCTATGAAGACGAGGAGTTAATTATTCTCAATAAACCCGCTGGTTTGGTTGTTCACCCCGCACCCGGTCATCCTCAAGGAACTTTAGTTAATGCTATATTGTCTCATTATCCTAATTTACCCGGCATTGGCGGTATTCAACGCCCTGGAATAGTTCACCGCTTGGATAAAGATACTACAGGTGCGATCGCTATTGCTAAAACAGATTTAGCTTATCAGCATCTACAAGCACAGTTACAAGCAAAAACCGCCAGACGAGAATATCTAGGTTTAGTTTACGGTGTTCCCAAAACGGAAACCGGAAGCATAGATTTACCCATTGGTCGCAATCCCCAAGACCGCAAAAAAATGGGAATTGTTTCTATAGAAAATGGCGGCCGCGCTGCAATCACTCATTGGCGAGTGCAAGAGCGTCTCGCTAACTACACATTAATCCACTTTCAACTGGAAACAGGACGTACCCATCAAATTCGCGTCCACAGCGCCAAAATCGGTCATCCTATCGTTGGAGACCCTCTTTATAGTTCTGCTCATTCTATCGGCGTAAATTTGCCAGGACAAGCCCTACACGCCTGGAAACTCCAGTTACAACATCCCGTTTCTGGAAAGTTGCTTCAAGTAACAGCACCCCTTCCTCCCAGTTTTACTACTTTACTAGAAGTATTGCGTCGCCGTAGTGGGGTTTGTTAAGAATTTATGAGTAAATAACGATTTACTCTCAATTTGTGAATATAACTTTTTTTCATTCGCATCCCCCCACGGGGGAAAAAAATAGAAAATTTTTAAAATATTTAGAAATGTAAATTTAACACTCCTTAACAAAATTCAGAAAATCTATAAATGGGGTAAAACTCTTACATTCTTTTCATGATAAGGGTTTTCAGCAATACTTAAATAAGCTTTAACTGGTTAACATTGCGATTTTTTGCAGAAAATGTAAAGTTTTGTAACAAAAATATCAGGATATTCTTAGTTGAATACCTTGTATGTAAAGGATTTGAGGCTTTTCTTAGGCGAACATCTTATTTATTCATAATTTGTAATAAATAAAGGTTCTATGGCATTGTATAAACATAAGCTGTAGGGGTTAAACAACAGAAGAAAGTTAAATAAAGCAGGTGATTCATTGAGTTTGCCAGTTTCTCATAAATTTACCCTTGACTCTCATAATTTCTGGTTTGTAAACTGTAAACTAGAAAGGAGAGAAGACAAATTGAGAACCGCTTTGATTTGACTTCGTTGCCAACCAATCCGAATTAGTTTTAATTTAGAGATCTCTCAACTAAGTAATTTAGGAGATTAGAGTCCATGACATTAGATGTATTTTCCAAGGTTGTTTCCCAAGCTGACGCTCGTGGCGAATTCCTCAGCACCGAACAGCTAGATGCTTTGACCGCAGTAGTAGCTGCTGGTAGCAAGCGTTTAGACACTGTTAACCGCATCACCAGCAATGCTAAAGACATCGTTACCGATGCTGCTCGTGCTTTGTTTGAAGAGCAACCCAACTTGATCGCTCCTGGTGGAAACGCTTACACCAATCGTCGTATGGCTGCTTGTTTGCGCGACATGGAAATTATCTTGCGCTATGTAACCTATGCAGCATTAGCAGGTGATGCTAGTGTTCTAGATGACCGTTGCTTAAATGGTTTGCGCGAAACATACCAAGCTTTGGGTACTCCTGGTGCTTCCGTAGCAGTTGGTGTTGGCAAAATGAAAGAAGCAGCGATCGCTAAAATCAACGATCCTAACGGCATCACCAAAGGTGATTGTAGTTCTTTAGTTTCTGAAGTTGCCAGCTACTTTGATCGTGCTGCGGCTGCTGTTGCCTAAAAATTACAAATTAGCTCCCGTCTAAATTGAGCTTTTTTCATAACCTGCATGGCGTAGCCATACAAAACAAGCAAGAAACAATCTAGGAGATTTTCACCAATGAAAACACCAATTACCGAAGCAATCGCATCTGCTGATACCCAAGGACGCTTTTTAAGCAACACCGAATTACAAGCTGTTAACGGTCGTTTCGTCCGCGCCGCTGCCAGCATGGAAGCTGCTCGTGGTTTAACCGCTAATGCTCAAAAATTGATTGATGGTGCTACCAGTGCCGTATACAGCAAATTCCCCTATACCACCTCTACCCCAGGCGCTCAATTCGCCTCTGATGCTCGTGGTAAAGCTAAATGCGCTCGTGACGTTGGTCACTACCTACGCATCATCACCTATAGCCTAGTTGCAGGTGGTACAGGTCCTTTGGATGAGTTCTTGATTGCTGGTTTGTCTGAAATCAACGGCGCGTTTGATTTGTCTCCTAGCTGGTACGTAGAAGCTTTGAAATCTATCAAAGCTAATCATGGTTTGAGCGGTCAAGCTGCTAACGAAGCTAACACCTACATTGACTACGCTATCAACGCTCTCAGCTAGATAGCGTCATGCCCGGAGAGGGATACAATTATTAGATGAAGTTACCCCTCAAGGGGTTCGCCAGTTATTGCTCCTGGAGTCACTGCGTTAGTTGGATATTTTCCAACTGTAAATTAAGTGGCGTTAAGACCTCCAAGATCATCCTGGTTCACCTAGCAATTGGATCTAGCTCCGGGCATAGTTTTATCTACAAATAAGGCAAGAGTCAAGAGGGAATAGGTAAGTCCTAATTACCAATGACCAACTTGGATTAAATACCAAGCTTTATTCCGCCAAAATTCGGCACAATAAAGGGGAAAAAACATGGCAATTACAACAGCAGCCTCCAGACTAGGAACAGAGCCTTTCAGCGACGCACCCAGAGTTGAACTGCGCCCCAGCGCCAGCCGGGAAGAAGTAGAAGCTGTAATTCGTGCCGTTTATCGTCAAGTCTTAGGAAATGACTATATACTGGCATCAGATCGCTTAATTAGTGCAGAATCACTCCTACGTGATGGTAATCTAAGCGTGAAAGAGTTTGTCCGCAGCGTCGCTAAATCAGAACTCTACAAATCTAAATTCTTCTACAACAGTTTCCAAACTCGGTTAATTGAACTCAACTATAAACATTTGTTGGGTCGCGCACCATACAATGAGTCAGAAGTGACTTACCACTTAGACTTATATATTAACCAAGGTTACGACGCGGAAATTGACTCCTACATTGATTCCCAAGAGTATCAAAATAGCTTTGGGGAAAATGTTGTTCCCTATTATCGCGGCTTCGATTTTCAAACGGGACAAAATGCAGCTGGTTTTACGCGGATGTTCCGTTTATACAGAGGTTACGCTAACAGCGATACCGCTCAGGTTGAAGGTTCTAAATCCCGTTTGGCGCGGGAATTAGCTAGTAATAAAACCTCCTCAGTTGTTGGACCATCTGGTAGTAACAATAACTGGGGTTTCCGTGTATCTGTAGATGACGCTCCTAAGCAAAATCTAGGTAATGCCGTCGGGGAATCCAATCGCACTTACCGGATTGAAGTTACAGGTATTCGCAATCCAGGATACCCCAAAGTGCGCCGTAGCAGTACAGTGTTTATTGTACCTTACGAGCGCCTTTTAGAGAAAATGCAGCAAATTCACAGAGTTGGCGGCAAAATTGCCAGCATAACATCAACCTAAGCACTGCTCACGGACAAAACTCACATAGGAGATATAGAAGTAATGTTCGGTCAAACTACACTTGGCGCTAGTAGCGTTTCTTCATCTGCCAGCCGCGTATTTCGTTACGAAGTTGTGGGCTTAAAGCAAAACCAAGAAAGCGACAAGAATAAATTCGACATTCGCCGCAGTGGTAGTGTATTTATTACCGTACCCTACAGCCGCATGAATGAAGAAATGCAGCGGATTAGCCGCTTGGGTGGCAGAATAGTCAAAATTGAAACTTTGACTGTGGCAGAATAAGCATCAAGCCCTGGCAATGATAGAACCCAGTGGAGAAGCATATCCGGCGGAAAATGCACCAAATCTCACACCAGAGATAGCTATTGCTAACCTGCAATCATCAGATCTAAGTCTCCGCTATTATGCTGCTTGGTGGTTGGGTAAGTTCCGAATTAGTCAGCTAGAAGCTATAGACGCACTTATCGCCGCGTTAGATGATGAAGCTGACAGAACAGAACTGGGAGGTTATCCCTTACGGCGCAATGCCGCAAGAGCGCTCGGTAAATTAGGCAACTTAAAAGCTGTACCAGGTTTAATTAAGTGCTTAGAATGTGCTGATTTTTATGTCCGCGAAGCCGCAGCCCAATCTTTGGCCATGCTCAAGGATAAAACAGCATTACCAGCACTGATAAAACTACTAGATGGGGGTGTTGAGCAGGCCGTACAAGTACCTGGTTTACCCCATCTTACCCAGCCCTATACGGCAATATTAGAAGCCTTGGGAGCTATGGGAGCAACTGAGGCTATTTCTCTTGTCCAGCCTTTTCTTCAGCATCCAGTTCCCCGATTACAATGCTCCGCAGCGAGAGCTATGTACCAACTGACACAAGAACCTATCTATGGTGAGTTATTAGTGAAAACTTTGGTGACGGGTGATTTAAAAATGCGTCGCGTTGTTTTGGGAGACCTGGGGGCAATTGGGTATTTAGCAGCAGCAGAGGCTATGGCTCAAGCACAAGTGGAAAATAGCTTTAAACTGATTGCTTTGAAAGGATTATTAGAGTATCAACTGCCAGAACAGTCTGATACTTTTGGTATATCTCAACCAGCTACCCGAGTTATGAATTTGATGGACTCACTTTTATAGTCAGTAGTCAGTTGTTAATTGTGCAAGATTGACACAGAGATAGTTCGTACCTCAGCATGACAAACTGACCACTGACTACTGACTACTGACCGCCGACAAAAAATGGATGAACTAATTCGGGCTGTCACCGCAGCAGAAACACCATCCCAACTGGTGACAGCGGTTAAGAATCTGGCAGCAATTAAAAATACATCAGCAATTCCCACTTTAATCGCTGTATTTGGTTATAACAATCCTGAAGCGGCGATAGTGGCAGTAGCAGCATTGACAGAGTTGGGAGAGGTAGCAGTCCCACAATTGCTACACCTTGATGATTATAACTATGGCGCACGGGCTTATTCGATTCGCACTTTAGCAGCGATCGCCGACCCTCGTGCTTTAGATGTTCTCATTGCTACTACACTGACTGACTTTGCCCCTAGCGTCCGCCGTGCCGCTGCTAAGGGACTAGGAAACTTACAATGGCATAAGCTAGACCTTGTTGCCAGTCAAATAGCTATAAATCGCGCCCTAGAGGCACTATTGTGCATCTGTGAAGATACAGACTGGTCAATTCGTTATGCTGCTATTGTTGGGTTACAAGCTTTAGCGAAAGTAGCTACAGTTAGATCAGCAATTTTTGCTAAATTTGCATCAATGCTGACTAACGATACTGAAAAAGCAGTTCGCGCTCGCGTTCAGTTGGCTTATAGCCAGTCAAGTAATTTACATACCATATAACAAGGTAAAAGTAAAAATGTCAATACCACTACTAGCATATTCCCCTAGATCGCAAAATCAGCGAGTAGAAGGCTACGAAGTCCCCAACGAAGATACACCAACAATGTATCGCTTAAATTATGCCACTTCAGACCAAGATATTGATAGCATCATTTGGGCAGCATATCGGCAAATTTTCAGCGAACACCTGATTTTAGACAGTTATCGCCAAAACTTTTTAGAATCACAACTGCGAAATCGGGCTATTACCCTGCGGGATTTTATCCGGGGTTTAGGCAAATCAGACGTTTACCGCACTCAAGTAGCAGATACAAATTCTAATTATCGTTTAGTTGACATTACTTTAAAACGCTTCTTGGGCCGAGCTGCTTACAATAAAGACGAGGAAATCGCTTGGTCAATTGTTATTGCTACCAAAGGATTACATGGGTTTATAGATGCTTTATTGGATTCTGGGGAGTATTTAGACAACTTTGGTGATGACATTGTACCTTTTCAACGTCGTCGTTTTGGCGATCGCCCCTTTAATTTAGTTAACCCCCGTTACAATGCTTATTGGCGTGATACCCAAAACATTCGCGGTATAACTGGTCGTTCCTTCTACACAGCCCGGATATCAGGACAACTGACTACAGCGGATATCAGACGGGCAATTCCCGCTAATTTCTTCGCTATGGCAGGGTCAATTATTACCAACGAACGCAATTATCAACGTAGTTTAGCCACAGCCCAATCTTTCGTCAGTACCATGGCAATACCTGATACTTCCCGCGATATCGGTACACCACAACCCACTATTAAACCCGTAGCAGTTTCCTTACCTTATCGGTATATCCCCGCTAACGCTAAAAATTAGTCAGTGGTCAGTGGTCAGTGGTCAGTGGTAAGAACAACGGACAACGGACAACGAACAACGAACAACGAACAACGGACAACGGACAAACATGACAATACCTTTACTAGAATACAAACCCAGTTCTCAAAACCAGCGCGTTTCTGGTTATGAAGTTCCTAACGAAGATACACCCACAATTTACCGCATCGAAGACTGTTCCTTTGGGGGAGAAGTAGAAGAATTAATTTGGGCAGCTTATCGGCAACTTTTCAGTGAACACGTTATCCTCAAATTTTACCGTCAAGTTAATTTAGAATCCCAAGTAAAAAACAAGGCAATTACCGTCCGCGATTTTATCCGAGGTTTAGCTAAATCTGAAGCTTTCCAAAGTTTGGTAATTCAGACTAATTCTAATTACAGATTAGTAGAAATTGGACTAAAACGATTATTAGGTCGCTCACCATACAACAAAGAAGAAGAAATTGCTTGGTCAATTGTCATTGCTACTAAAGGCTGGGGTGGCTTTGTTGATACTTTGCTAGATTCTGAAGAATATCAAAGTAACTTTGGTGAAAATATTGTTCCCTATCAAAGACGGCGTTATAAAGATAGACCCTTTAATTTAGTAACACCACGATACAGCGATTATTGGCGCGACCAAATCGAAGATGCTCGTTATAAATGGGGTGACATCAAAAACTTTTTGGATATGGCAAATTCCATTAAGATTAAAACAGTGACTTACACACCAGTTAGCACTGCTAATATCCAAATCCCTAACACCACAAGAGAAACAAAATCCACTGGTATTCCTGTTTCTGTCAGTCCTAGCGCTGGGTTTCCCGTGCGCTAAATAGTTTTTTATCTAGCTGGGTGATCTGGGTCAAAAAAGTTCAAAAGTTTGCATTTTTTTAAGGATTTTAATTTTAGTTACTTTGCTAAGTATAACAACATTTTGAGATGCCAACTTTACCAAAAGGCAGGTTTTTTAAAATGGCAATTCCTTTACTTGAATACAAACCTACAACTCAAAACCAAAGAGTTAGTAGTTTCGGCGCAGCAGATACAAATGAAGACAGTCCTTATATCTACCGCATTGAAGATGCTAACTCTCCCGGCGAAATTCAACAACTAATTTGGGCTGCTTATCGCCAAATTTTCAACGAACAGGAGATTCTCAAATTTAACCGCCAAATTAATTTAGAAACCCAACTCAAAAATAGGTCAATTACGGTTAAGGACTTCATTCGTGGTTTGGTGAAATCAGAGCGATTTTATCAGCTAGTTGTGACACCAAATAACAACTATCGGTTGGTAGAAATGTTCCTGAAAAGGATCTTAGGTCGTTCTCCTTACAATGAGCAAGAAAAAATTGCCTGGTCAATTCAAATTGCTACTCTAGGTTGGGGAAAATTTGTGGATGTTTTAATTGATAGTAGCGAGTATGAACAAGCTTTTGGCGATTCTACCGTACCCTATCAACGCAAACGCATGACCACAGACCGACCAATCAGCTTTATGCCCCGCTATGGTGCTGATTATCGAGACCGGGCCGGAATTGTCCAAAGAGGTCGGTATAATCAATGGCGTGGGTTTATTTACCCAAGCTCTAGGGCAAATGTTGATTGGGGGGCGCTATCTGCTGTATTACTAGTCATAACCGCAGGTATCGTCTTCTTATTTATTCTCAATTGGTTAGGAATGAGTTCTATTTACTAACCGTTTCAGGGGAAAATAAGATTAAGAAGAAATAGGGAATAATACGGGGAATTTACACCCTATTCCCTATTCCCTAATTCATTATCTTTGTTTAACTTAATCATAAAAGGAAAAAACAATATGGCATTGCCATTACTTGAATACAAACCAAGCAGTCAAAATCACCGGGTAAGCAGTTTTGGACCTGCTGACCAAAATGAAGATACACCTTATATCTATCGTTTAGAAGATGTTAGTTCTTACACTGACATTACAAACATTATTTGGGCCGCTTATCGTCAAGTTTTCAGCGAACATGAAATCCTCAAATTTAACCGTCAAGTTACTTTAGAATCTCAACTTAAAAACGGTTCTTTGTCAGTGCGTGACTTTATTCGGGGTTTAGCAAAATCTGAAGCTTTCTATCGTTTAGTCGTTTCTGTTAACAATAACTATCGGTTAGTAGATATCACCCTCAAACGTTTATTGGGTCGTTGTGCTTACAATAAAAAAGAAGAAATTGCTTGGTCAATTGTCATTTGTAACAAAGGTTTTGGCGGTTTTGTTGATGTTTTATTAGACAACGCCGAATACACCGAAAATTTTGGCGAAAATACTGTACCTTACCAACGGAAGCGTTTTGTAGACCGTCCCTTTAATTTGGTAACACCCCGTTACGGTGCTGACTTCCAAGAAACAGCAGGTACAGTCAAAACCGACTGGCGCTTTACTTTGGAGAACTTCTACACCGCCAAAGCGAAAGAAAAGCGCATGGCCGAAGGAGATCCTCGCAAATTCGCAGCTATGGCAGCTTCCGTATCTGGTAAAGGTAACTACGCACAAAAGTTATCTTCCTTTGATATTGACTACCTCAATGCTGTTCCTTATCGTGGTAGACGCTAATTAATTGTGGGGTGGGCTTCTAAGCCCTAATTAATTGTGGGGTGGGCTTCTAGCCCGCCCTAGCCAACAAACAATACTATTTGATATTTGTTTTAACCTATAGTAAGGGCAGCGACCCCGTGCCTGCCCCTCTCAACAGACAACTTCTCACCTTTGAAAAATTATCATTTCATTACCAATAACTGGACTACGGGCGATTATTTTCTCTTGAGAATTAACAATTTTTAAATGTGTGAAATTAAGCTCTTGGGAACGTTGTAATATATCCGCAGCTAGTTTATCCTGTTGAGATTTTTCTAAACTGTACCAAATATCACTAATTTTTAGAGTTAAATCCCCAGTACGGAAATTAGCAACTAGAGGTTTTATTAGTTGAGAAACAATATTTTTATCTTTATTTTTATCTTTGGTATTCTTTACAAAAACGCTAATTTCTGAAAACTGCTTTTCAATTGTTATTAGTAAACTCTCTTCTGGTGTTAATTCTAAAACTGGAGTTGGTTTAGGTTCGGGTTCTATAACTGGAGTTGGTTTAGGTTCTGGTTCTAAAACTGGAGTTGGTTTAGGTTCGGGTTCTATAACTGGAGTTGGTTTAGGTTCGGGTTCTATAACTGGAGTTGGTTTAGGTTCGGGTTCTATAACTGGTTTTGGTGGGATAACTTCCTCAACTGGAGAAACAACCGCAACTTGAGTATATTTAGGAATAAACAAAAATATAGTAATTCCTATCGTCACCAGGAAAATTACTGCAAAAATCCCAGTCAAAAGCGAATCTGACACATTATTAGATATACTTGATGGTAAGAATAAGCGAAATGTCCTTAAAAACCCATCCCAACGCGATAAAACATTAATTTTCTGACCACTAGTATCCTTGGGTCTTTCTGTCTCCAATTTGACTACAGTAGTTTCTAAAACACCAATTGTTCCGCGCAAAACTTGGATAATTGCTGTCTTCCAAATTGGTGGATTTTTTTGGTATGGGGTGGTTACGGGTTCATTTCTTGATTTTGGTGCGTTTTCTCCTGACATGGAACTTTTACCCAAATTAGCGAATCAAAAACATACACAACAGGGAATAAATAATTATGAATATTAAACGCCGTCAATTTTTGTTTTTAAGTGGAATTAGTACCATAGGGTCTATATTTTTAGGTTGGAAATTATCAAATATAAATTCTCCCATAGAATCAGCAACAGCTAAACCCATTAAAAAAAATTTTAAAAAAGATTTATTATTGCGTTTTGTCTCCGTTGCTGATACAGGAACCGGTGCAAAAGGTCAGTATGCTGTTGCAAATTCTATGAATTATTATCATCAGCAAAATCCTTATAACTTAGTTATTTTAGCAGGTGATAATATTTATAATCATGGCGAAATAGAGAAAATTAATCAGGTTTTTGAACGTCCTTATCAACCTTTACTGCAAAATGGTGTCAAGTTTCATGCTTGTTTAGGTAATCATGATATTCGCACAGATAATGGTGTTCCTCAAGTTAAATATCCCGGTTTTAATATGCAGGGACGTTATTACACATTTACTCAAAATCAAGTCCAGTTTTTTGCTTTAGATACTAATAGTAATGCAGATTGGCAAAATCAATTAATTTGGTTAGAGAAAGAATTAAGTATCAGTCAAGCACCTTGGAAAATCGTATTTGGTCATCATCCCATTTATTCATCTGGTCATTATGGTAGTAATATAAATTTTATTAACACTTTTACCCCTTTATTTAAAAAGTACAATGTTCAACTTTATATTAATGGCCATGAACATAATTATGAACGGACTCGTGCTATTAATGGAACTACCTATTTAATCTGTGGCGCTGGCGCAGGTAGTCGTCCAGTTGACCGTTCTCAATGGACAGAATATTCTACAAGTAATTTGAGTTTTGCTGCTTATAATGTCTACCCAGATAGAATAGAAATCAGTGGGATTGATACTAATCATCGCGTTTTTGATCAAGGTTTAATTAGGGCTTGCTGATAGCCTGCGTGGCCTAGCCATAAAGTTATGATAGCGTAGCGTGACGTAAGTCATAGAGAGGTGCTACGCCACGGTTACAGTATTTTGAATAGTTTGATTAACGGTTTTAGGTTTATTCAGCAACTCCTAATTATTGATTTGTCAAAACTGAATTTAGTTTATCTTGGTGTTCTTTAGGAATGTTTTGAGGAGCAGAGATTTTTAGTAGAGATTCATCAAATTCAATATTGGGTATCTGAGCAAGAACACCTAAATGTTCGCCATTTTTGAGACGTTGTTTTTTGCATTTAGCTAAAGCCATTAAAGTTTCACGTTTTTCACCAACACACTCAAATGGTTTCTCAGAACTTGGGTCGAATAAACGTCTCCAAACTTCTTCTAGTTTTGTAAAACTGAATAAGTCCTCTCCCACTACCTGCTTGGCAAAAGAATAATCTGTGACGGCTTCGATTAAAGCATAAGAAAAAGCGCATTTTGGACAGTTACAACACCATCGAACGTCTCCTGAATTCCACTGTGCCTCGTTACATGAGGTAAGGCTATTCAGGATGGTTTTTTTCCATAAAGATAGTTGATTAACTGTAGCGATTGAGTAACTTTCTTCGCAGATACTAACATACCTAAATGGCAAACCTTTTTGCTCTAAAAAATTATTAAAACGTTCTATATAAGCTGTTCCCTTGGCACTTTGATGATTGACTTCTCGCCCCTGATATGTAGTATTAGATTCATTAGAACTTTTATCATTTGCTAAGACCAGAAAGCGATGTCCCTGCTGTACTGCAATGATCATCATAATGAAAAGAGCATTAGTAATAGTAGGATCGTTACGAACGCCTTTATAACCAAAATGTGTAGCTGGATCTTCCTGTGGATGAGCTTCTATTTCCCACAGGTGACTTTGAGTTTTAATGTAATCGAATACTGGAAACTTTTGTAGCCAGTTGTTGCCTAATATTCCTCCTGCATTATGTAAAGTAAATGCTTCCATAGGAAGATTAGATTGCTGCATCCACTCAAATGCAAATGTACTTTCTTTACCCCCACTAACGGCAAGAAGATAAGTATCTTTGACGGATAGAAACCAAGAATTTTCTATATAATTAGAATTTAAACAAAATTCTATTCGAGGCATTTTATCCCAGTCCCATTTTTCCAGGTAAAACTTTTGCTGAAGATACCAGTAAATATCTTCATTCCACCAATCTGATTCCCATTGAAGACAGCTATACCAAGTTACTTTGACTGTCTCAGGGGTGCATATTTCACAAAGGCGATAAATTTCTGCCATTGCTATCCCGATTAAAATAGATGGGTCAGTTTGTTCTATATTTTCAAATATTGGAGGAAAGTCAATGTAATAAAAATGCTGCCAGTTATCAACTATAAACGGAAAAATAAGCCTATACTTTTTCCAGTAAGGTGCTTGAGAATAAATGACTGAACAAGTGGGAGATTCTCCAGTTGCCATGTATTGTATCCGCGACTCATGGTATCTACTCTTAAATGTTTCACTACGGCTCATTTTATGATTTAATAGTAATTGGTTTGAATCAAAATATCACAATTTTATCTTGATCACAAGTAGGGCAAAAAAGAAACTCTCTCATTGAGTGAAAGAGTGTTTAAGTGTGATAGCTGTGAGTTTAAATCCCAAAGGGATTGGAATGTAGCTATTAATTTGTCAAAAACTGTCAGTTAGGCAGTGTTAGCCTGTGAACTGGGTAAGTGCAGATACAGGGGGAAGCACGGAGTAAAAGAAGCTCAAAGTAGATTTGAGTAGGTTTTATATAACGGCAAGAAATAAATCTCCATTACCTATTACCCTATTACCTATTACCTATTAACTACTATTTAATAATGGTTGAGGTTGATACCAGCTTCTTTAGCCATTGCTTCTAAACCTTTAGTTTCTAAGGTTTTAATAGCTTTAGTAGAGAGTTTCAATTTTACCCAACGATTACCACCAGCCCACCAAATCCGCTTACTTTGGAGATTAACGTGCTGTAAGCGGTTTGTATGACGGTTGGAATGAGAGACGGAACAAGCATTATTGGCTTTTTTACCAGTTAGTTCACAACGACGGGACATAATAAATATCTCCTAGAGTTCTATTTTAAGACAACCTTTCTATTATATCCTTTCAAAGCCTGATTGACAGCTTATATTAAAGATTCCCGACTGCTTACGTCAAGCGGGAATCTGGTTATTTACTTACTTACCTACTTACTTGTTCCGTTAACTTGGTTAGTACATCATTTGAACGTTCTACAAAGGATTTCATTCCGTCCGCATTAAAACCTTTTTGAGACATCAGTGCTAAATCATAAACGTGCTGACAAATCATCGTTACTAATTGACTCGTCGAGGATACAGCATCACCATGAATAATAGTACCTTGATTGAGATTAACCAAGTTTTGAATTAACGGGTGGGCAGTATTTACTAGCAAAATATGTTCTTCAGGAAATTCAGCGGTTTGTTGCTGCATCATAGCGGTCATTTCCCGCATTCTTCGCAGAAATTCCGGTAATAATACCATTGCTGGTGGTGTTCCTTGGGGGTCATCAGATTTCAGTGACTCAGTACGGATGTTCAATTTTGGTTTGTTCAACGCCTTCTCAAATATTTCTTTAATCACTTCTCCTTTCGTCTTGTTGGTAGTAGGGTCAATAATTTCACCAGTTTTGTCCTCTAGAAGAGTATTATCTAAATCCGAGTCCACCCGTGTAAATTTAACATCCCGATATTCTTGTTCGAGGAAGTTAATAAAGTGGGTATCAATAAAGGAGTCCATAAATAGGACTTCTAAACCTTGATTTTTGTGCAGTTCAATATAAGTGTATTGACTGGCTTCATCAGTGCTGTAAAATACTTTATTTTTGTGACGCTCTTGATTGCGTTCTAGGTATTCCTTCAGGGTTATATAAGGTAAGTTAATACCATTATTTGAGGTGACATCTTCCCAAGCATCATCTTCAGCAGTTCTAACCTCAACCGCTGCTGTGGCTTCTAACTTAGCTGTGGTGCGGAAAACGATGATATCTTCTACCTGTTTTTTGAATTTCTCATCATTGAGAACACCGAACTTCACGAATGTTCCCAAATCTTTCCAGATTGTTACGTATTGTTCCCTATCATCGCGGTATAATTCTTTGAGTCTATCGCCGACTTTCTTGGCTATATAATCTCCTATTCTCCTAATGGTGCGATCGCCTTGTAAAGCACTTCGAGAAACATTTAAAGGAATATCAGTGCTATCAATCACGCCTCGCATAGGCATTAAAAACTGGGGAATAATTTCCTCACAATTGTCACTAACAAACA
The DNA here is from genome assembly GCA_900299285.1 of Anabaena sp. 54. Classification (GTDB taxonomy): domain Bacteria; phylum Cyanobacteriota; class Cyanobacteriia; order Cyanobacteriales; family Nostocaceae; genus Dolichospermum. The sequence continues at coordinate 28,053 of OMJF01000188.1, forward strand.
CCTGATTACAGAATAATTTAATTTGTCCCTTAGTAACATCTACATCAGGACGCATTTTCGGAAAGTAGAGAATACCGTTAATAACAAAGGGATAATCTGTATTCAGATGTACCCATAACAAGGGTTCTTCCTGAAAAGGATACAAATAGCGGTAAAATTCTAAATAGTCTTCTTTCGTAAGACTACTAGGAGAATCACGCCATGCAGCCTTTTGTTTATTTAAAGTTTCCCCATCCATTTTAATGGGAACCGGCATAAAATCACAATAGGTCTTGACAAGATTCTTGATTCGTGCTGGTTCTAAAAATTCCTCCTCTTCCCCTTCCAAGGTGAGAATAATTGTAGTTCCCCGTGTAGTGCGTTGAGACTCATCTAAAACAAACTTAGGAGAACCATCACAAGTCCAACGCACTGCTTGTGCGCCTTCTTGATATGAAAGAGTATCAATTTGTACTTGCTTGGCGACCATAAAAGAAGAGTAGAAACCCAAACCGAAATGACCGATAATTGGTTGGTCGGCTTTTCCCTCATACTTTTGAATAAACTCCTCAGCACTAGAGAAAGCAACTTGGTTGATATATTTTTTTACCTCCTCTGCTGTCATTCCGATACCATTATCAGTAATAGAGAGGGTTTTGTTGTCTTTATCAATGCTAATGGAAATTTCTGGTTCACCAAGTTCACCATTATATTCACCAGCACGGGACACCATATTTAACTTTTGGATAGCGTCTACCCCGTTGGAAACCAGTTCCCGCAAGAAGATTTGATGATCTGAGTAAAGAGACTTCTTGATAATTGGGAAAATATTATCAGTATGAATACTGATGTTACCTTGTTCTAGCATAGTTATTTGTCGGTTTTACTTGCAGATATAGATTCTGAAAATCAATTTTCGGTGATTTTATCTTTTTTGGGGTCAGGAATACCTCTTATTTATAATTCGGATTACACTACCAGAGTATTTTAATAGTTTTCAATAATTATGACGACAATAGGGATATTTAACCATCTTGAGGAATAATTTTATGGACACCATAACTTTAACTACTGCCATTACTACCATATTTGGCGTTGCTGATTAAGAGTATGGTTTTATTTCACGCAGAGGTAGGAGTTTCATTTTCTTTGATTTTTTAATTTTATACTCTAATTTAGCAACGCCCCATATTTCTCACAGGAGCGTTACAGAAACAACATAACTCTCTGCGCCTCTGCGTCTCTGCGTGAGAAAAAAATCATCAACCAATAAACCCAAGCAATAAAACATTAGGCCTTGCTGAAGTCAGGTATGAAATTTAGAAATTCAAAATTTGAAACTTTGCGTCTTTGCTCCTTTGCGTCTTGGCGCGAAATCAATATCATATTCCAATTCAGCAACGCCAAACATAAATTTCTAACACCTTAAAAGCAGCGCGAAAAAAAGGTAATAAAACTATTGACATTTTATTTTAAATATGATATCCTTATATGGATAAGGAAGAACCATCTTAAAAAAATATCAAAGATTCCCTTTGTCCCTCCCCAAGAGGAGAGGGTTAAAATGAGGAAGGTTTTTTTGAATCTAGAGTTTGAGGATATGTTACTTAATAAAACTGTAGATGTGTTGAGTCTGCAAAGTATCTTTCAAAGAAGAAGGTAATACCCCATTAGAGAAAGTTTGTCTGTCTAACTGTACTTGTAAATTACACAGCGGATCACTACCGTTAGAAATCAGAAATTCCATTTTCTGAATATAGGGTAAGATGACGATTTCATCTAAAATCAAGCAAATTGCTTGCAGGTAAGGATGCTCTTTTTGTTGATACCAATTAGCTTCAGCAACATTAGCTTGGTCAAAACCTAAATGCACTGTTAAAGACGGTTGATCAAACAAAGCGATTCCCAAGGGACGGGCTTCTTCCTGTAATAATAAATGTTGACGGGTTGATAAATACCGTAACGTTTCCAAACGTTCATAGCGTTTAGTGATTGATTCCGGTTCATCTTGCCAATGTATCGCTACTGTGACAAGATAAGTTTGCAACAACATATGACCCAATTTCTCAGCTTTGGTAGCTAAGTAGTATGTATTGTAATCATTGGACTCAATTAGCAGCGGGAGACGGTCTATAATTTCTAAACCATAACCCTTGAGACCAGCAATTTTACGGGGATTATTGGTAATAAGACGTATTTTTTTAATCCCCAAATCCATGAGAATTTGCGCCCCCATACCATAATCACGCAAATCAGCGGGGAATCCCAACCGCTCATTTGCTTCCACCGTATCCAATCCCATATCCTGTAAAGAGTAGGCTTTTAACTTGTTAATTAAGCCTATTCCCCGTCCCTCTTGACGCAGGTAAACAACGACACCTTGACCAGCGTTTTCAATCATTTTTAATGCCGCTTGTAACTGCATTCGACAGTCGCAGCGCAAAGAACCCAAAGCATCACCAGTTAGACATTCCGAGTGCATTCGCACCATGACAGGTTGATCTTGGAAATTTGCTGGATCTCCCTTGACAATGGCGACATGATCTGTATCATCTACTGTATGACGGTAGCCATAAATATCAAATTGACCGAACTCGCTGGGTAGTTTAGTCACAATTTCTCGATATATTAGCCGATCATTTTGCAGACGATAACTAATTAAATCAGCAATACTGATAATTTTCAGGTGATGATTTTGGGCATATTGCATTAACTGGTTTAAACGTGCCATTGAACCATCCGGATTTTGAATTTCACAAATTACTCCTGCTGGGTACAGTCCTGCTAGTCTGGCTAGGTCTACAGCAGCTTCTGTATGTCCGGCTCGTTTGAGTACCCCTCCTGGTCTAGCACGCAGGGGGAAAATATGACCAGGACGGCGTAACTCCTCCGGTTTTGTGGCTGGGTTGAGGGTGACTTGGATAGTCCGGGCCCGGTCTTCGGCGGAAATACCTGTGGTTACGCCTAAATGGGGAGCGGCATCAATACTAACGGTAAAAGCGGTTTGGTTAGTATCCGTTAATTTACTGACCATTAATGGTAAGTCTAATTCATCCAAGCGATCGCCCGTCATTGCTAGACAAATTAGTCCTCTGGCTTCTACAGCCATAAAGTTAATCATATCAGGGGTCGCAAATTGGGCGGCGCAAATTAAATCCCCTTCATTTTCTCGATTTTCGTCATCTACGACAACGACAACACGGCCCGCTTTAAAATCAGATAAAGCGGACTCAATAGAATCGAATTTAAAGGTTTGAGTGGTCTGAGGCTGTGACACAGGAAATTTCCAGCTACCAAGGTAAATTAAATTTTTCTAACAATTTCTAATTCTATATTGTAGCTTATTTCTCAGAATTAGAGTTTTTGTGGGATAAGTAAACTGTTGCTTGATAACAAAATAGTTTGTATGTACTATAATCAGCTTAAAGTACCATATACATAGAGGATTAAGCTATGGAATTCATGGATATCAAAAAATTACTAGGTAAACCATATTTTCAAGGGTCTAATTGTCTCATTTATAATTTAGATTGTTTAGAGGCAATAGCAATTTTACCAGATGAATCCATTGATCTAACTGTCACCAGTCCTCCGTATAATATTGGCAAGGAATATGAAAATACATTGCCATTGCATGATTATATAAATTGGTGTGAAAAATGGATAACAGAAATTTATCGTCTTACCTCATCTGATGGAGCTTTTTGGTTAAACTTAGGTTATTTATCAATTAAAAATCGTGCTAAAGCAATTCCTATTTCCTATTTGCTTTGGGATAAAATTCCTTTTTATTTAATTCAGGAAATTGTTTGGAATTATGGTGCTGGTGTTGCGGGAAGTAAGTTTTTTTCCCCTAGAAATGAGAAATTTTTGTGGTATGTGAAAAATTCAGAAGCCTATACTTTTAATCTTGATGATATTCGTGATCCTAATGTCAAATATCCCAATCAAAAAAAGAATGGGAAAATTAAAGTCAATCCTTTAGGGAAAAATCCTACTGATGTTTGGGAATTTCCGAAAGTTACCTCTGGACAAAACCGAGCTTCAAAAGAAAGAACACCACACCCAGCACAGTTCCCAGTTGTTGTAATTGAAAGAGTTATTAAAGCATCTTCAAATCAAAATCAAATAATTTTAGATCCATTTTTGGGTTCGGGTACTACTGCTGTGGCAGCTTTAGATTTAAATCGACTAGTAATTGGTTTTGAAATTCGTCAAGATTATTGTGATATTGCTGCTGGGAGAATTGATAATTTTTTGAGTGGGAAAAATAGTAGAGTGGAGCAATTATCGCTACTTTAATAAAGGTAACTGAATTAATTTAAATTTTTTGACATCAGGACTTATGCTTGCTTGTTGTCCAGTTTCAGATTCCTGTCCCTGCCAATCTTCTTGATCTATCCAGCCAAAACGTACAAGCCTTATTTTTGGATTGACTAATGATAGATGATCTATTTGTTGTATTTTCTTCTCAATCTTCTCAAAGTTAATCACAAGATAGTACCCTGATTTACTTTTTTTGGTTTTACCAGTAGTGCTTTTTTGAGCATAACTTCTATTACCAAAAATATTACGAGGACTAGAAGATGTTTTAATTTCGATAGAAAAACTATCATCCGGGATATAAACTACATCTTTTTCTGTAGAATCCTGTTCTCGTTGCCATAAATTGGGGTATCTACTAGATAATTCTAATGGTATTAGTTCATGCAATAGTGAACCGATAATTTGCGGGCTAGGAAATATATCTCTACCTATTTTGTATCCTCGACTAGTGATACTAGACTGAAATATTTCCTCCCACACGCTGATAACAATTTCATAGATTTCATTAGCATCTAGAGGATGTTCTTCTATCAGTTGTTTAGTTTTATCTGCCCATTTTTCAACCGGAATACCCAAATAAGGAGATACCATTTAATCTAAACCTTTTAATAATTCACTGGGTGACATTCCCAAAGCCTGAGCAATACGGATAATATTTAACAAGGCAATATTTCTTTCACCACGTTCAACACCACCGATATAATTACGATGTAGTCCTGACAGTTCTGCTAACTGTTCTTGGGAAAGATTTCGGGTTTTTCTGATTGTGCGAATATATTCGCCAAATTTTTGTAGTTGAGAATTTTCTGCCACGTCAAAAATATAATAAAAATATAATATTTATCGTTATCAATCATCTACACACTATAAGTGTGATTAGTGAGCAAAGATATTTGTGATTATAAGTACCCTAAAAGATACTCCTTGCTATATAATGCAGCGAAAGTTCAATAACAAGTCATCAGTAATTAGCTAGTAGCTTGACTACTGATGATTGATAATAGATAACTAAAAGTAGATAAGGATTTAAAATCATGGTAAATTCAGGACGCGTACCAGTGGGAATTGTTGGCGCGTCAGGGTATGGGGGAGTACAATTAGTACGACTACTAATGGATCATCCTCAAGTAGAACTAGTTTATTTAGGTGGTGAAAGCAGTGCAGGTAAATCCTTCGCTGACCTTTACCCACATTTTGGTAATATAGTAGAATTACCTATTGAAGCTGTAGAACCGGACATCATTGCTAGTCGTTGTCAAGTGGTATTTTTATCTTTACCCAATGGACTGGCTTGCCAAATTGCTCCTAAACTTATAGAAAAAGGTTCTAAGGTACTTGATCTGAGCGCCGATTATCGCTTTAATGATTTAAAAACCTATACTACTTGGTATGGTACTGAAAGAAGCGATCGCACTACAGCAGCCACAGCAGTTTATGGTCTACCAGAATTATACCGCTCGCGCATTGCCGAAGCGAGTTTAATCGGCTGTCCTGGTTGCTATCCTACAGCTAGTTTACTAGCATTGTCTCCCCTGTTAAAACAAGGTTTAATAGTTCCCCAAACAGCCATTATTGATGCTAAATCTGGCACATCTGGGGGCGGAAGACAAGCCAAGGTTAACCTGCTGTTAGCGGAAGCCGATAACTCCCTGGGCGCTTACAACGTCGCTAGACACCGCCACACCCCAGAAATTGAGCAAATTTGTAGCGAATTGGCCGGACATGAAGTTACAATCCAATTTACACCCCATTTAATCCCCATGGTACGAGGGATTTTAGCCACTGTCTATGCTACCATGCGTGATCCTGGTTTAGTACGTGATGATTTAATTACCATCTATAACGCCTTTTATCGCAATTCCCCTTGGGTAAAAATATGTAACAGTGGCACTTATCCCCAAACTAAATGGGCGTGTGGAAGTAATTCCTGCTACATTGGTATAGAGGTTGATCCCCGCACCGGCCGGGTGATTGTGATGTCAGCGATTGATAACTTAATTAAAGGTCAAGCTGGACAAGCTATTCAATGTATGAACATCATGCTAGGCTGGGATGAAACCGTGGGACTACCTAAAATTGGGTTTTATCCATAACAGGGAACAGGGAACAGGGAATAGGGAACAGGGAACAGGGAACAGGGAATAGGGAACAGGGAACAGGGAATAGGGAATAGAAAGATATTTATTAAACATCTTACCTTCTTTTTACTGTAACCTGTAACCTGTAACCTGTAACCTGTAACCTGTAACCTGTAACCTGTCGCCTGTAACCTGTAACCTATTTTGGTCCTAAACCAATAGTACCAGCATAGATGGCGCGATCGCCCAATTCATGTTCAATCCTAAGCAAGCGATTGTACTTAGCTACCCGTTCACTGCGACACAGAGAACCGGTTTTAATTTGACCAGCACGAGTAGCTACAGCCAAATCAGCAATAGTTGTATCTTCTGTTTCCCCAGACCGATGGCTAATTACTGAGCGAAAACCGTTGCGAGTCGCTAAATCAATGGTTTCCAAAGTTTCAGTTAGTGAACCGATTTGATTCAATTTAATCAAAATCGAATTACCTGCTTTTTGTTCAATACCCTTTTGTAAGCGGGTTGCATTGGTAACAAATAAATCATCACCCACCAATTGTACTTTTGAGCCTAATTTCTCAGTCAGTAATTGCCAACTTTGCCAATCTTCCTCATGTAAACCATCTTCAATAGATACAATAGGATATTGATCAACTAATTCCGCTAAATAATCAATAAACTCAGTTGGTGCATGGGGTTTACCATCATAAACATACTGGCCATTTTTGTAAAATTCACTAGCAGCCACATCTAAAGCCAAGGCTACTTCTTCCCCAGGCTTATAACCAGCTTGTTTAATCGCTGCTACCAACAATTCCAAAGCTACTTGGTTAGATTCTAGATTAGGTGCAAAACCACCTTCATCACCCACACCCGTCAACAAACCTTGATCATCTAACACCTTACTCAGAGTAGCAAACACTTCTGCCCCCCAACGCAAAGCTTCCTTAAAAGAAGGAGCGCCAATGGGGACAATCATAAACTCTTGAAAGTCCACATTATTAGCTGCGTGCGCTCCACCATTGATCACATTCATTAAAGGGACAGGTAATAAATTCGCCAAAGGTCCACCTAAATAGCGATAAAGAGGAATACCTAAAGACTCCGCACCAGCCTTTGCAGCAGCCAGGGAAATACCCAAAATTGCATTTGCACCCAAATTAGCCTTATTGGGTGAACCATCTAAAGAAATCATCAATTTATCTAGGGCTTCCTGGTTGAGAGCATCCAAACCTAGTAATTTGGGAGCTAGTACCTGATTGGCATTCTGGACCGCCTTGAGTACACCTTTACCCCCATAACGGCTTTTATCACCATCACGCAATTCATGAGCCTCAAATGACCCCGTAGAAGCCCCGCTGGGAACTTGTGCCAGTCCAATAGCGCCATTAGCTAAGTGTACCTGGGCTTCAATGGTTGGTCTACCGCGTGAGTCGAGGATTTCGCGGGCGACAATTGCTTCAATAGCAGTATCTAGAAATTTCGTCATTTCTGATTTATCCTTAATTCTCGGTGTGCGCTGGGGGTTTAACCTTTACAGTTTACTAATAACCCAATCGTTAGCTTATGCCGATAACAGAATTTTTTGCCTGAGATTAAAGAAGATTTCCGACTTTGCATGATCTCATGGCCAGGTTAATGGGTTTGTGATCACGTGGTAATGTAAAAACTAATATCAATTTTATTACTGCTACGTAAGTTAATTGTAGTTTTTATATTGTTAAAATAAATTACAATTTTGTATAACCAATCACAGTTTAATAGTCAAATATAGAACTAATATCTTACTTTAAAAAGACAACTAATCAAAAATATGGGTAGACAATTTAACCGACGTAAATTTCTGCTTTACAGTGCGGCGGGTATTGGTAGTAGCATTTTTTTAAAAGCTTGTGCTAATAATACCCCCAATACGGCGAATACACCCGCAGTATCTACCAGTACACCTACCGTAGCTAGTACGAGCAGTCAAACCATCAAAGTAGGTATTTTACATTCTCTCAGTGGCACAATGGCTATCAGCGAGAAAAGCGTGGTAGATGCGGAAAAACTAGCAATTAAGGAAATCAACGCTGCTGGGGGTGTTTTAGGTAAACAAATTGAAGCAGTCGTGGAAGACGGTGCTTCTAACTGGGATACCTTTAGAGAAAAAGCTACCAAATTGATTGACCAAGATCAAGTAGCGGTAGTTTTCGGTTGTTGGACTTCTGCGAGTCGCAAAAATGTCAAGCCGGTTTTCGAGAGTAAAGACCATATGCTCTGGTATCCTGTGCAGTATGAAGGTCAAGAATGTTCTAAAAACATTTTTTACACTGGTGCAGCCCCAAATCAACAAATTGAACCTTCTGTTGATTGGTTGTTGAAAAATAAAGGTAAAGAGTTCTTTTTAGTCGGTTCTGACTATGTTTTCCCCCGCACTGCTAATAACATTATTAAAGCTCAATTAGAAGCTTTAGGCGGGAAAACTGTTGGGGAAGATTACTTACCTTTGGGTAATACGGAAGTAACAGCAATCATCACAAAAATTAAGCAAGTTTTACCAAAAGGTGGTGTAATTTATAATACTCTAAATGGTGATAGTAATGTTGCTTTCTTCAAACAGTTGAAAGGAGCGGGATTGACACCAGAGAAGTATCCCTCCATGTCTGTGAGTATTGCGGAAGAGGAAGTTAAAGCTATTGGTGTGGAGTATCTAAAAGGACATTATGCTGCTTGGAACTATTTTCAAACAGTAGACACACCTGCCAATAAGAAATTTGTGGCGGCTTTTAAGAAAGAATACGGTGAAGATAGAGTAACAAATGACCCAATGGAAGCGGCGTATATTGCAGTATATTTATGGAAACAAGCTGTAGAAAAAGCTGCTACAACTGACTTAGCGAAAGTTCGGGCTGCGGCCTATGGTCAAACTATAGATGCACCTGAAGGAAAGGTGACTGTTAATGCTAATCATCACATATCAAAAATTGTACGGATTGGTCAAGTCAGACAAGATGGCCTATTTGACATTGTTTATGCTACCCCTGCACCAGTTGAACCAGTTCCCTGGAATCAATTTGTGAAAGAGACTAAGGGATTTGCTTGTGATTGGTCAGATCCCGCAAAAGGTGGTAAATACAAGAAAGGTTAATTTTGTAGTCTGTTGTCAGTAGTTAGTGAGGGAAAACATTGTATCTCAATGAGGTATGTATGGGCGGGCAAGATGCCCACCCCAGATGAGTTTTACTATTCATATTTGTACTTGGTTGAGTGGCAATTTGCTATGAGGTGAAAATAAATAATATAGGACTAATATTTGATTCTTGAAAGATACGTAGGGTGCAACACACCATAAACTTGATTAATGGTGCGTTACGGCTTTGCCTAACACACCCTACCAATGCTAATAACTAGCAAATTGGGTTATTGGGAATAAATTGATAATTGTGGGGAGAAAATGTTAACAGGTTTCTTGGAAGCTGTCTTTAATGGTGTTAGTATTGGTGCTGTTTTATTAATTGCTGCGCTAGGATTAGCTATCATATTCGGCTTAATGGGTGTCATTAATATGGCACATGGTGAGCTAATAATGTTTGGTGCTTATACGACTTTTGTGGTGCAAAATGTTTGTAAGGAATGGGGTGGTGTTTGGTTTGAAGTTTATATATTTCTGGCTTTGATTATCGCTTTTGTTTTCACTGCTGGTGTGGGAGTAATACTGGAAAAAAGTGTAATTCGTTATCTCTATGGACGACCTTTAGAAACTCTGTTAGCAACCTGGGGAGTAAGTTTAATTTTTCAGCAGTTTGTCCGCAGTGTCAACTTATTATTAATCATCGGGATAGCTTTGTTTTGTTTTCTGTTTTTTGGGGGTTTATGGATTTTAAATTCTCGGAATAATTTACAGAAAATTCGGAACTGGGTTGTGGGAGTTTTACTATTTTTGTCTTTAGGGTTGACAATTACAATCTGTAATTTGTTAAGTAAAATCTATCAACAAGGGGTAACTTTACCTTGGTTTGGCGCTCAAAATGTGGATGTTACAGCCCCTAGTTGGTTACAAGCTGGTGTATCTTTAGCCGGTGTACAATTACCCTACGCGCGGTTATTTATTATTGCTTTGACGATTATTTGTGTGGGAGGAATTTATCTATTTTTGCAAGGTTCTCATTGGGGATTAAGAATTAGGGCTGTTACGCAAAATCGCAGTATGAGCGCTTGTTTGGGTATCCCTACTCAACAAGTTGATACAGTTACTTTTGCGCTGGGTTCAGGGTTAGCTGGTGTGGCTGGATGTGCAATTAGTTTACTCGGTTCTGTTGGACCAAATACTGGACAAAATTACATTATTGACACCTTTATGGTGGTGGTTGTCGGTGGTGTGGGTAATTTAGCTGGGACGATTTTGGCCGCTTTGGGAATTGGGACAATTAATTATTTGATTGGTTCGGGAACTTTGGCTTTGTTGTTGGGTGCGGTTAAGCATGAGGCTGATTTATTTAGTTTTTTTGCAACTACAAGTATGGCTAAGGTGATGGTTTTTGCCTTAATTATTGTGTTTTTACAATGGAAGCCGGGAGGTATTTTTCCTCAAAAGGGTCGTCATGTTGATGTTTAATGGGAAATTAAACGCAGATAAACACAAATATAAGGATTTGAGGAAAGGGATAAGTTAGGAATGATGAAAAAAAATTAAAATGAAAATTAAAAAGAGGCGAAATTTAATATTAGTTGAAGTTGGGGTGGTTTGTGCGATCGCTTTAATTTTGATTTTGATTATGCCGGTGTTACTTTCAGATTTTCGTCTGAATTTATTGGGACGATTTTTGTCTTTGGCTATTGTGGCTTTGGGAATTGATTTAATTTGGGGTTATGCTGGTTTATTGAGTTTGGGACATGGGATTTTCTTCGGTTTGGGTGGATATGCGATCGCTATGTACCTAAAATTGCAAGTTCCCACGGGGGAATTACCGGATTTTATGGCGCTTTATGGTGTTACGGAACTTCCTGGATTTTGGCGGCCTTTTTCTTCTTTTCCTCTGTCTATGGTTGCTGTGGTGATGATTCCGGGTTTATTAGCAGGATTACTAGGATATTTGGTATTTCGTAATCGCATTAAGGGGGTTTATTTCTCGATTTTGACTCAAGCTGCAATTATTGTATTTTTCAATTTTTTTAATGGACAACAACAATTTTTTAATGGCACAAATGGATTGATAGATTTTACCACTTTTCCGCCTTTATCTTGGGGAATTAATGGCAGTGGTGCTATAGTTAGTGATAGCAAAACTCAATTGGTTTTTTATGTCTTGACGGTGGTATTTTTGGCTGCTATTTATGGGCTTTGTCGCTGGTTAACTAGTGGACGTTTTGGCAGATTATTAATCGCTATTCGTGATGATGAAAGTCGGGTGAGATTTTCTGGTTACGACCCTACAGATTTTAAAGTATTAGTATTTGCAGTTTCGGGAGCAATTGCTGGTATAGCTGGGGCATTTTACACTGTTCAAAGTGGTTCTATATCCCCTAGAGCCATGGATATTGGCTTTTCTATTGAAATGGTGATTTGGGTGGCTGTGGGCGGAAGAGGGACGTTAACCGGAGCAGTTATTGGCACTTTATTAGTTAATTACGCCCGGACTTTTTTAAGTGAACAATTCGCGGAAATATGGCTATTTTTTCAGGGTATACTATTATTAACTATCGTCATTTTGCTTCCTGACGGCATCATGGGATGGTTAAATAAACAAAATATCCCTTTTTGGAAACGTCAGCAGTTAAAATTTTCTGATACCTATCCTAGTTTAGAAGAAGATGTGGAAGTGAAACATGAACGTCAAAATCTTGGAAACTGAAAATGTAACTGTTAGTTTTGACGGGTTTAAAGCCTTAAATCAGTTAAATTTTAGTATGAATGTTGGCGAATTGCGGGTAGTAATTGGTCCAAATGGGGCTGGTAAAACTACCTTTTTGGATGTGATTACGGGTAAGGTACAACCAACCATAGGAAACGTATTATTTAAGGGTAAAAATTTACGTTCTTTAGCTGAACATCAAATTGCACGGTTGGGAATTGGTCGCAAATTTCAAACCCCACGCATATATCTTAATTTAACACCGTTTGAGAATTTAGAAATCACTAGTAATCGTCATAAAAATGTCTTTTCTACCTTGTTTCGTTCTATCAATTCTGCGGAAAAAAATAGTCTCAAAGGCTTATTAGAAACGATTGGTTTAACTGCAAAAGCGAATATTCCTGCGGCTTTATTATCCCACGGAGAAAAGCAACGTTTGGAGATTGGAATGTTAGTAGCACAATCTCCTGATTTATTACTTGTTGACGAACCTGTAGCTGGTTTAACAGATGAAGAAACCTATAATGTCGGTAATTTGTTATTAACATTAGCGGCAAGTCATTCAATTTTAGTCATTGAACATGATATGGAATTTGTGCGACAAATCGCTAAGAAAGTTACAGTATTACATGAGGGTTCGGTATTGTGTGAAGGTGATTTTGAGGAAGTCAGAAATGACCCCCGCGTTATTGAAGTATATTTGGGAAAACAGGAAGAGAATTAAATACTCCTTAGTCCTCCATTATAAAGGGGGGGACAAGAATCCCCTCCCCTTGTGAATGGGAGGGTGAGGGTGGGGTAAAATTCGGGAAAATTAAAATAGTTAATCAGGTTAATTTGATGATGCTGAAAATTTCTAATCTTAACGTTCATTATGGTGAAAGTCATATTATCAGAAATGTAGATTTGACTGTATTACCAGGACAAATGGTATGTTTAATTGGACGCAATGGTGTAGGCAAAACAACCATGCTCAAAACAATTATGGGACTACTCAAACCAAGCAGCGGAATTATTAATTTTGTGGGGGAAATAATTAACGCTAAACCGACTTATGAAAGGGCGAAAATGGGTATTGGTTATGTAAGTCAAGGAAGGGAAATTATACCGCGATTAACAGTTAAAGAAAATCTGCTGTTGGGATTAGAAGCTAGACAAAAACCAGTCAAAAAACCGGAAATTCCTCCAGAAATTTTTAGTCTATTTCCAGTTTTAAAAACTATGCTTTCTCGTAGGGGTGGAGATCTAAGTGGTGGACAACAGCAACAATTAGCGATCGCTCGTGCTTTAATGGGGAAACCACAACTACTCGTACTAGACGAACCGACAGAAGGTATCCAACCCTCAATCATTTTGGAAATTGAAGCCGCAGTGCGTCAGATTATTGAAACTACCGGGATTTCTGTTTTATTAGTAGAACAACACTTGCATTTTGTCCGCCAGGCAGATTACTATTATGCTATGCAGAAAGGCGGAATTGTTGCTTCTGGTTCAACTCAGGAACTTAGTCAAGATGTGATTCAAAGATTTTTAACGGTTTGATTAATATTGATAACTAGTCGTGTAAAATAAATTTCATATTTAAGAGAGAGAACAGGGAACTTTTAACATGGAACAGGTCTGGTTTATTATTCCGTCATTTGTGCGTAAGTCCTACATTAATTAAAGGGCTACTACACAAGCAAAGTCCACCTGCGTGGAATAACGAAAAATTAAGGATTTGAACCTGCGTAGGCTGGTTTTGTCTGTGTACCTGTCCGCAGACAGGGATGTGATTTCTAATCGCCCAAGTTAGACTTTTCAAACATCCTCTTACCCCAGAGAACTTAAATAAATCAAATTTAAACCTAAATTAAACTAAATTTTTGGCTAATTCTATAGCTGCTTCCACTGTAGAAATTTTTCCCTCAGCTTGAGCAACACCAATTTCCATTAATAATTCCCCTACTAGTGGTGAAGCGGGAATTTTTAGCTCTGTCATAATTTCTTTACCAGTGAGTAAAGAAATAGGATGTGCAACTGCGTCATTCGGGTTAAGATAACGTTTGATTAAAGGTTCATAAGTAACAAACATACTTTCTGCAAACGTACCTTGCTCCATAATATCATTTGCCAAAGCTAATACCAACACTGCCGGAAATAAAATTCCCATTTCCCGAAACAGAAAATACTGTTTCCGCAAAGACAGATTTTCCGCTTTGATTTCTGAAAATAGTCTTAATGCCGTTGTTACTGCGCGAATTTCCGCCCGACTGTAGGTAAGTTTTTGTAATTCTATTTCAGCGGTTTCTGGGTAGGAATCAACAAGACAAGCAAGTTTAGCAATGCTTAACCAAGAAGTCTTGACAGTATTACGCACATACTTAGTTAACTCCTGACCTAATTTAGTCCATTTTTGACTAATTGAAGTATATGCTTGATCAATTGCATTTAACTTAATAAAACTTTTGTCAGTAGCATTTTTAAATAAATGGGTCAAAACACCATCTTTCCAAGCTGTATTTAACCAAAATGTTGCTCGACCACTGGACAATAAATAACCAATTTCTACCCGTACTCGTTCCGCTGCTACTTGGCTAATACTTGTTCCTAAACTGCGAATAGTATCTTGAGTAACTGGTTCAATAGTAAAATCAAGTTGAGCAGCTTGACGATAAGCTCGTATTAACCGCAAAGGATCATTTTGTAGATTGACAGGTGATATCATACGTAAAATACCAGATTCTATATCTTTATAACCTGTCAGAGGATCAATAATTTCTCGTGTATGGGGATTAAAAGCGATCGCATTAATAGTAAAATCTCGCCTATATAAATCATTAATTAGATTTTCCCCCTCCTGTTGAGCAAAATCAACCGTAGCTTGGGGAAACACTACCCGCGCAATTTGTCTTTCAGCGTCAAGTAACACAAAACCAGCTTGATAGCGTTGAGCAATTTTTTTTGCCACCTTGACCGCATTTGATGGGATAATAAAATCCAAATCCATATATTCCCCCATTCTACCCAAAATCCCATCACGAACCGCACCACCAACCATATAAACCGGTGGTGGCAGATATTCCAGACTAAAAGGCCAATTTTCGGGAGATAGACGAGAAATAACTAATTTGGATATTGTCATCAAAATCAACCCCATAACTAATGCTGATTATTTTGGCATGAGCTATATTAACTATAAAGGTTTTGAGAGTTGGTTCTAATATGTGTATTTGCGTGAATTGCCACTATGTAGACCGCTGTGTTACTTACAACGCCGTGGAAACCCAGCACCAACAGTTACACCTGACAGAAACACCAGATTTTGATCCTCACGAACCCACCATTAATGTTAATATTCGCACACAAGGCGAGATAATTGAAATGGAATGGGATGTTGTTGGTTGTCTTAGTTTCCAATCAGAAATAGGTAAATGGTCTAAATTACGTCCTGGTGAGTTAGTCCCTACTTAGGCGTTTCAAGTTTTGGACTTTGGTGAATTAAATCATGATTTTTTCTCACGCAGAGGCGCAGAGGCGCGGAGAGTAAGAGTTTGGTAAAGGAGGAAACAATTAAAA
>OMJF01000189.1 GCA_900299285.1 Anabaena sp. 54
CGCAGGTTTCAAATCCTTAATTTTTCCTTAGTCCACGCAGGTGGACTTTGCTTGTGTAGTAGCGATTTATAATCGCCATAAACTTTTAAGACAACCCCTAAAAAATCTGCTTAATAAACAAAATCAAGTTGCTATTTTATTAGCTACAGGTAATTCCCAAATTCGATTTTTAGATACTTTAATAGCTTTAGGGGAAATAGATTAATCAAGGGTAATTTTATTCCATTTAGATGAATATTTGGGGATTATATCAGATCATCCCGGAAGTTTTCGTCATTATTTGCGAGAACGGGTAGAAAAAAAGATCAATCCTCAAAGATTTTATTATATCGAAGGAGATACATTACAACCAGTAGCCGAATGCGATCGCTATAGTAAACTTTTAGAAAATCAACCCATAGATTTATGCTGTTTACGTCTGGGGTAAAATGGTCATTTAGCATTTAATTATCCAGCAGTCGCAGATTTTCAAGAATAGTGAAAACCATGTTAACAGGAGATATTTCAACAAATTGTCCAGCTTCCATTTTACGTCAACAACCTCAAGCTAGTTTATTTTTAGATGTCAATTCTGCTAGTTTATTATCTTAATTAAATAACAAAATTCCCGACTTATTAAAGAAATCAGGGATCTATATATTCCTGATTTGCTGCATCAAATAACCATCTTCCATAGTAATAATTCTATCAGCAATATCTAAAATTCGGTTGTCATGAGTAACAATTAAAATCGTACAATCTTGTTCTTTAGCTAATTGCTGCATCAAATTAACCACATCTCGTCCTGATTTACTATCTAAAGCAGCCGTAGGTTCATCAGCTAATACTAACTTAGGACGACTAACCAAAGCGCGAGCAATAGCTACCCGTTGTTTTTGTCCCCCGGAAAGATCAGAAGGATAATAATTAATTCTATCTCCCAAGTTCACAGCATTGAGCATTGTTTCTGACTGGATATAAGATTCCCGTTGAGAAATATTATTTTGTAATTCCAAAGACATTTGGACATTTTGCATAGCTGTGAGGAAATCTAGTAAATTATGGGCTTGAAAAATATAGCCAATTTGACGACGAACTTGTACTAATTCTTCCTTACTAGCGCCTAATAATTCCTGACCATTGAATTTTAAACTCCCTGCTTGTACAGAACGTAAACCACCAATTAATGTTAATAAAGTAGTTTTTCCTGAACCAGAAGGTCCAGTCATAATCACAATTTCTCCAGCTTTGATAGTCAAATTAATATCAAACAAAGTTTGAGTAATTAATTTATCATGACCAAAGTAATGATTAAGCTTGGTGATTTCCAAAATATTGTTACCAGGTAAATATTGCATTATTAGTGAGATTATTAGTTAATTAAAAATTTCCGCTGGGTCTACCTTGCGAAGTTTATTAGTAGAAAAGAAACCAGAAATTAAACACATAAAAATCACAGAAGTAAATACTAATAATCCCTTACTAAAATCCATAACAATTGGTAATTTAGTTGCATCTTTAGCAAGATCATATAATCCCAAAGAAATAACAAAACCGGGGATATAACCCAGGACAGCTAAAATTAAAGCTTGTTGAAATACAACATTTAAAAGATATTTATTTCTAAATCCCATAGCTTTGAGTGTAGCAAATTGGACGAAATGACTAGATATATTACTATAAAGAATTTGATAAACAACAATTACACCGACCACAAAAGCCATCATTACCATCAAATTAAATACAAATCCAATCGGTGTTCTTAATGTCCAATAGCTTTTTTCAAAATCAATAAATTCTTGACGGTTCATGATAATGACATCACTAGGTAAACTTTTAGATAAAGTTGCTAAAATTGTCTGAGGATTAACATTTGCTTGGAGATGAATTAAGCCTATATCTACTTCATTTGCACCATGTTCTGAGAAGATTCTAAAAAAAGTAGAAGAACTAACAATTAAATTACCATCTACACCAAAGGAAGGACCAAGACTAAATAAACCACTAACTTTAACTTGATAACCAACAGTAGCTAAATAACTAAATATTTCCATATTTATGGGTTTA
This sequence comes from Anabaena sp. 54, assembly GCA_900299285.1. GTDB lineage: Bacteria > Cyanobacteriota > Cyanobacteriia > Cyanobacteriales > Nostocaceae > Dolichospermum. The sequence goes on from OMJF01000189.1 coordinate 2,047, forward strand.
TTATTTTGAAAATATTCAGCAATTGGTCCAAATTCTGGACGTGCAGCCCGGTCAAAAAATACTTGATCAGGAATTTTTAATAATTGAAAATTTTGTTCAATTTCCGGTAATTTAAAGATAGATTTTACTGGTTCAAATCCGAGAACATAAATAGGATATTTGCGGCCATTTATGGGGTTTTTGAGTTTAGCAAATTGTAGATATAAAGGTGCAACTGATTCTATGCCATTAAAACCCAATATCTGATATAAACGAATACGAGGAAAGCTTTGAGTGGAAGTCAAAGATTTGTATTGGGAGCTAATTAAAAACAAATCACCCTCCAGATTTTTATGTACTTGAGTAGCACTAGCATAAAGAGCATCTTGAAAACCAATTTGCATAAACATTAAAACAGCAACAAAAGCAATACCAGCTAAAGCTACAAAAAAGCGTACTTTTTGTTTTGCTAATTGTAGCCAAGCTAAAGGTATATTGGGAATCATATTTACTCCTATTAGCTATTCATTATTAACTACTCCTGAGATTTGAATAAGAGCCTGTACCTGTAAATTAGTTAAAGTAGAAAGTCGTTGATTATCTGCTAAGTTATTAATGCGAATTTTTACATCAACTATTCTGTTATCTGTATTTGAACCAGGATTAGTATTAAAGATATTTTGTCTACCAACTTGCAAACCAATATCTGCAACCGTTCCCTTTATTTTACCAGGAAAAGCTTCACTTGTAATTATTACTTTTTGACCTAAACGAACTTTTGTAATATCAGTTTCATAGACTTCTGCAACTACATACATTTGTTGCGTTTGTCCCAATTCTAATATGCCTTTATTATCAATTATTTCTCCTGGCCAGGTATTAATTTTTAGCACTTGACCATTAATAGGTGAACGGATACAACTTAAATTTAGCTCGGCTTGAGCTTGTTGAACAGATGCTTTAGCACTTTGCAGATTTGCTTGAGCAACTTGTACATCTGTGGGGCGAATTTCTGCAATACTATTGAGTCTAGCTTGAGATTCAGTTAACTGTTTTTGCAAAGTTTCTATAGTCCGTTTTAAACTAGCATTAGCCTCATTAAGTTGTTGTTGGACAGTATCTCGACGTAATTTTTTAGTATCTGCATCAGCAGCAGAAATAGCACCATTTTGATATAATTTTTGATATCGTTTATTTTCGGTTTCTGAATTTTTTAATTCAGCTTTTAAACGAGTAATTGTGGCTTTTTGTGTGAAGAATGATCCTCGTAATTCAGCTTCTAAACGGGAAATTGCGGCTTTTTGAGCAAAAATATCACCCAATTTCGCACCTGCTTTTACTTGCTGAAGGTTTGCTTGACTAACTTCTACTTGTCTTTTTGCTTTTTCTAAAGCCGCAAGATTAGGAATATAATTATCAAGAATTGCTACTACTTGTCCTTGACGAATTTTGTCTCCTTTTTTAACTAGGAGTTGATTAACTCTTATCCCTGTTTGAGAATTAGGTGCTGAGAGACGAATTACTTCTCCTTGGGGTTCTAAACGTCCTAAAGCAGCAACAGCGTTAATAGTAGGGACTAAATTAGGGGTAATAGAAGATATGGTAGAGGCTGATTTTGAAGTTTTCTGAAAATGAAAATATGAAAGGCTATAAATAGATATTACACCCGTAGCTATGACTCCACAACTCGCCAATATTATCGGATAGAAACTTACAAATTTTGTGAATGAGTGCTTTTCTTTGTCTAGCATAATTTTGTCTTTTAAATTAGGAAACATGACAATTTATGACTCTAAATAAGAGACAGAAAAGACATTACACTTGATAGCATCTCTTGATAACCTTGGGTCTAATATAATATCAATATCCAGCAAAATACTATTAATCAGAATCTTGTTTATTTTTTAAGACTCGATGATTATATAAAATACTTAACTAATTAAATATCAAAATTTTGATGGGTAATTGGTAATTAAAAGATATGAAATCTATATGCAACTTTGATCAAAATGGCTAAAACTTAGATAATAATGACTGTATTGGATAAGCAAAAATATTTGTCTGACTTCTCTATCAATTTTACATTTGCAAGACTTTTTAAAGTTGCACGTAAGTTGCTAATGAGTTGTAATAGGGTTGTCACCACTTTTAAGGATGAAAATCAATAGGTTGGATATGCCTAAATAAATGAAAGTCATATCTTAGGAAATTAACTAAATTTTAAAAACATTCTATTCACTGACTGCCCGATCAAAAGAGTGAAATATGATTATGGCTGCTTCCACATTTGCAGCTGCTTTCGCGCAGTTGCAAGCTGAAATTAGTACCTGTGAAAAGTCTGTAATCAAGATGATAAAGGTGAAAAAAGATATGCCTGATACCACAAAGATTAAAAGTGAAATTAATACTAAATTGCAAACTAATAACATAGCAATTATTGGTATGGCTTCTATCTTTCCCCAAGCGAAGAATTTACAGGAATACTGGCAAAATATTATCCAGAAAGTGGATTGTATTACTGATGTTCCCCCCTCTCGCTGGCATATAGATGATTATTATGATCCTGACCCCAAAGCCCAGGATAAAACTTATTGTAAACGGGGTGGTTTTTTGCCAGATATTGATTTTAATCCTATGGAATTTGGCTTACCTCCTAATATTTTAGAGGTGACAGATATTTCACAATTACTCGGTTTGGTAGTGGCAAAAGAGGCAATGGAAGATGCAGGTTATGGTGCATATCGTCAATTTAATCATGAACGAACAGGGGTAATATTAGGAGTAGCAATTGGTAGACAATTGGCTGTTCCTTTGGGTGCAAGATTACAATATCCACTTTGGAAAAAGGTTCTCAAAAATAGTGGTTTATCAGAGGAAGATAGCCAGAAAATTATTGAAAAAATCAAAAGTGGATATGTAGAATGGGAAGAAAATGCCTTCCCCGGAATGTTAGCTAATGTCATTTCTGGACGTATTGCTAACCGTTTAAATTTAGGAGGGATGAATTGCGTAGTTGATGCAGCCTGTGCAAGTTCATTAGGTGCATTAAGGATGGCTATTAGCGAATTAACGGAACATCGCGCCGACATGATGATAACTGGAGGTGTGGATACTGATAATTCTATTTTCGCCTATATGTGCTTTAGCAAAACCCCCGCTGTTTCCCCTGGGGATAAGGTGAGGCCTTTTGATGCTGATGCTGATGGAATGATCTTAGGTGAAGGCGTGGGAATGCTAGTAATCAAGCGTTTAGAAGATGCCCAACGAGATGGCGATCGCATTTATGCAGTCATTAAAGGTGTTGGCAGTTCTAGCGATGGTAAGTATAAAAGTATCTATGCACCTCGCCCCGAAGGACAAATAAATGCTTTACGTCGTGCATATACAGAATCAGAAATATCACCCACAAGTATAGGTTTAATTGAAGCTCATGGTACAGGAACGATGGTAGGAGACCCTACAGAATTTAGCTCAATTACCACCGTTTTTAGTGAAAATAACCCCAAAAAACAGCATATTGCTTTAGGAACTGTTAAATCACAAATTGGACATACTAAAGCTGCTGCTGGTGCTGCTAGTCTAATTAAAGCTGCTTTGGCGTTACACCATAAAGTTTTACCACCGACAATTAATATCAGTAAGCCCCATCCTAAACTGAACATTGAGAACTCACCATTCTACTTAAATACGGAGACTAGACCTTGGGTAAGTCATCCTACCCAACCGAGAAGGGCCGGAGTCAGTGCCTTTGGATTTGGTGGTACAAATTATCACGTTGTTTTAGAAGAATATGAACATGAACATCATCACCCGTACCGTTTACACCATACTCCACAATCCTTACTAATATTTGCCCCTACAGCTTCAGCCTTGTTATCTCGTTGTCAGGAAATCCACGAACAACTACAAAATGATGGTAAAGAAACATACTATCACCAGTTAGTTGCTGATTCTCAGACTGGAAAGATTCCCCTGAATTACGCCAGAATTGGCTTTGTAGCCGATGATTTACCTCAAGGGAAGGAATTGCTGAAAATTGCCATTGCAGGGCTAAAACACAAGCCTGAAGCCCAATCATGGGAACATCCTCAAGGGATTTACTACCGTCAAAAAGGGATAGATATGACCGGTAAAGTGGTGGCTTTGTTTTCTGGACAAGGTTCACAATACTTAGAAATGGGGCGGGAGTTGGTAATGAATTTTCCTTGTTTGCGGCAAACATATACGCATATAGATAGTCGGTTGTGTGAAGATGGTTTACAACCTTTATCAGCAGTAGTATTTCCACCACCAGTTATTGATAAAGCACAAAAGCAAATCCAAATAGAAACATTGCATAAAACTGAATATGCACAACCTGCTATTGGTGTCTTTAGTGCGGGATTATATAAAATAATACAACAAACTGGATTTAAACCTGATTTTGTTGCTGGTCATAGTTTTGGTGAATTAACAGCTTTGTGGGTTGCGGGAGTATTAAGTGAAGAGGATTATTTGTTCTTAGCAAAAGCTAGAGGACAAGCTATGGCTGCACCTGTAAATTCTAATTTTGATGCCGGAGGAATGTTAGCTGTTAAAGGAGATATTAGTCAAATAACGGAAGTAATTAAAAACATCCTCCAAGTAGTTATTGCTAATAGAAACTCTCAGAAACAAGTAGTATTAGCTGGGAAGAAAAATGAAATTAATCAAGTACAAGAACTTCTCAAAAATCAAGGATTTTCTACTTTTTTATTAGGAGTTTCCGCAGCATTTCATACACCATTAGTATCTCATGCTCAAAAACCTTTTGTCCAAGCTGTTGAAAAAGTAAATTTCAACGAACCTCAAATTCCCGTTTATACAAATATCACAGGTGAATGTTATCCTCAAGAACCCCAAGCTATCCAAAAAATTCTCAAAAAACAATTATTAAATCAGGTATTATTTCACCAGGAAATTGAAAACATTTATGCTGCTGGTGGTTATTGTTTTGTAGAATTTGGTCCCAAAAATGTCCTTACCAATTTAGTAAAAGAGATTTTAAGTGATAAACCCCACATAGCGATAGCTGTCAACGCAAATCATACTCAAGATAGCGATAAAATTCTCCGACAAGCCATAGTTCAATTGCAAGTATCTGGATTATATTTGCAATATATAGACCCCTACCAAGTCCCAAATAAAATTACTGAAGTTTCTCAACAAAAAGTTTTGAACGTGAAATTAAATAGTACAAATATTACCGAAAAAACTCAAAAAGCCTTTGCAAAAGCTTTAGAAAATGGTTCTCATATCAGCGTTGTATCACCTCAACCAACAGTTAACGAAAAACCTGCAACTTCATTTAATGAAAAATTAGAACAAGCAGAAATTCAGAACAAAAATTATGAAAAAGTTATTCACACCCTAGAAAATTTCATCACAGAATTTAGCCAACAGCAACGGGATATTATTCACATTCATGAACAATCTTTGCATAGTCAAACAGAATACACAAAAACTTTTTCTCAATTAATGAAACAACAGTATTCATTATTAGAAAATAGCGAAACTACAGAACATCAAGCTAAAATTCAGGAATTGATAATTTCCAGTTATGAAAAAAACATGATGCAGTTTCATGATCATCAAAGTGATACTCTGCGTATTCATGAAAAATACCTCAAATATCAACAGGAATGCACCCAAAACTATTTTCAACTTCTGCAACAACATTTTCATTTACTAACCTCAGAAGAAAAAGCCATTAATTATGTAAATAACCCTCAACCTCTCAGCGACTTTGCGCCTCTGCGTGAGGAAAAAATCATCCCATTTATCAACAACACAGAACAAACTATTACCGTAGTTCCCAAAATCCCAATTAACATAGATAAAACCACCCTGAGTCAAAACCTATTAAAGATAGTCAGCGAAAAAACAGGTTATCCGTTAGAAATGTTAGAACTGTCAATGGATATTGAAGCAGATTTGGGAATTGATTCCATCAAAAAAGTAGAAATTTTAGGAAGTTTATTAGAACTATATCCCGACTTACCTAAACCCAACCCTGAAGAAATTGGAGAACTGAGAAATTTGGGCGAAATTGCCAGTTATATGCAGCAGCAAGCCCAGAAAATTACTAAGTTATTAACTGAAGAAATGGTAGAGATAAAAAAAACCACATCTCAGCCAAATATCCGCCGCAGTATTGCAAAACTACAGCAACTTCCCGCACCTGACAGTTTAGAATTTTCTCTCGCTGATAACCAGATTGCATTAATAACTGATAATGGTTCTTATATTACTGAGAGATTAGCAAAAAGTTTGACAGATAAAGGCTGGAAAACAGTGATTTTAAGTTTTCCTGGTATGGAATCAAATGTTAATCAAGAAATCAATAGAGTAGTTTTAACTAATTGGAATGAAGACACTTTACAACAACAGTTAAAACAAATTAATGATAATTATGGTACTGTAGCTGCATTTATTCATCTGCACCCATTCACACCGTTAGACATAGAGAAATCTATTGTTCGCCACGTTTTTTTAATCGCTAAATATCTGAAAGAACCATTAAATGAAGCTGCAAAATTAGGACGCAGTTGTTTTATCAATGTCGCCCATTTAGATGGTGAATTTGGATTAGGAAAAAACCATAAATTTAGTGTTATTGCAGGAGGATTATTTGGACTTACTAAAAGTCTTAATCAAGAATGGCAAAATGTATTTTCTCGTTCCATTGACTTAAATCCAGACTTAGATTTAGAAACATCTGTTAAACATATTTTCGCCGAAATTCATGATCCGAATTTGTTAATTCAAGAAGTAGGGTATAGCAGCAAAGGTAGAGTTAACTTAATTGCAGATTTCACCCCATTACCAACCACCAATTATCCTCAAGAAATTACCAAAAATCAAGTATTTTTAGTTAGTGGTGGTGCAAAAGGAATCACAGCCCAATGTGTAATTAAAATCGCCCAAGAATATCAATGTAAATTTATTCTTTTGGGGCGTTCCAGTGCAGAACCTGAACCAGTTTGGGCAGAAAATTGTGAAAATGAAGCGGAATTAAAACAGCGAATTTTAGAAAATTTCCAAGCCCAAGGGGAAAAACCCACACCAATAATGGTACAAAAAAATTATCAACTTATTTCCTCACAGCGAGAAATTCAAAATACTCTCAAAGCTATTCAAAAAGCAGGAGGACAAGCAGAATATCTGAGTGTAGATATTACTGATACAGTATTATTAGAATCAAAATTGGCAGATGTAATTGCACGTTTTGGGGCGATAACTGGTATTATTCATGGTGCGGGAAACTTAGCTGATAAACGCATTGAAAACAAATCAATTCATGATTTTGAAAATGTTTATGCAGCTAAAATTAAAGGTTTAGAAAATCTTTTAAGGTGTGTACCAGTTAGTCAATTACAATATTTAGTTTTGTTCTCTTCCGTAGTCGGATTTTATGGCAATGTGGGACAATCAGATTATGCCATAGCCAATGAAATACTCAACAAATATGCCCATTTAATTAAACATAATTACCCCAATTGTCATGTCATGGCTATTAACTGGGGACCTTGGGAAAGTGGCATGGTATCACCAGAATTAAAAAAAGTTTTTGCAGAAAGATCTATTGAAGTAATTCCCATAAAAACAGGAACAAAAATATTAATTGATGAATTAACAAACCCTGATCAAAATACAGTTCAATTAGTCATTGGTAGTCCTTTAGTTTATGTTCCCTCAACCTTATCTAATGATTTAAAAACCTATCATATTAAACGCCAATTAACATTATCAGAAAACCCATTTTTACAGGATCATATTATCGCTGGTTGTCCTGTACTTCCTGCTACCTGTGGTTTATCATGGATAACAAATGCTTGTGAACAAATATATCCCGGATTTAAAGCTTTTATTGCTTCAGATTTCAAAGTTTTAAAAGGCATAGTTTTTGATGAAACCTCAGCAAGTGAATATGTTTTAGAAATTCAAGAACTTGCAAAACATGAAAATCAAGAAATAGAATTTTCTGCTAAAATTAGTAGTCAAACGCCAGATGGAAAAATCCGCTATCATTTTAGTGCAAATTTAATTCTCAAACGACAAATTTCTACATCTCTAAATTATGAAAAACTGAACTTTAATCAGGATGAAAATCTGCTCAAAAATCATCAAGAATTGTATCAAGTAAATGCTTTTAGCCTATTTCATGGACTCACTTTTCAAGGTGTAAAATCAGTTTTAAATATTAGTCCTAGCCAGGTAACAATTGAATGCTTTTTATCAGAACCAACGGTAAAAGAACAAGGACGATTTCTAGTTCAAACATTTAATCCCTATATAGCAGATGTCCAGATTCACTCTCTCTGGCTTTGGACTCAATATTTCCATCAAGTTGGTTGTTTATCATCAGAAATTAAGCACTTTGAACAATTTGCTAAAGTGCCTTTTGGTCAAACATTTTATGTTACTTGTGAGGTGAAATCAAAAACAGAATCTTCCGTAATTACAGATGTGATTACCTATGATAGTCAAGGACAAATTTATAATCGCATGATTGGTGCAAAAGGAACAATTTTACCTAGACAAATAGCAAAATATTAGATATTTTTCACGCAGAGGCACAGAGAGAATTAAATTCTAAAATCTGGAGAATAACCATGGAATTAATTGCACAAAATCCCAAGTTAGCAATTGTCGGTATGGATTGTTTTGTTGGTCATTCATCAACATTAAATAAATTTGAAAGGCTGATTTATGAAACTAAGCAAGATGCAGTTACATCTGAATATGATCAACAAAGTCTATTAAGTCAAGAAGTGATCAATTCTGCTCTTAAAGATGCTAAAATTAAACCGGAAACAAAAATAGGCTTAATTATTATTTCTCCTTTAGAAAACTCTGCTTTAGCTAATTATATTTCCGCTGAATTAGCATTTATGTCTACAGAAAAATCCCTTTTATCGGCTTTGGATATAAGTCAAAAATTATTAACTAATCAACAAGTTGAAGCTGTTTTAATTGTCGGAATAGATAAAAATTACCCCATGGAAGTTAGTGCAGGTGTATATACTTTTAGTTATGATGAAAACGCCAAGGATATAATTAAAACAGCAGGTGTAGCCGCAGTGGTATTACAATTACATGAAACAGCCAAACAACAAAATCATTGTATCTATGCAGTTATTGATAGTTTGAGTGTGATGAAACATTCTCCAAATCACCCAGAAATTGTTACTCAAGTTTGTCAGGAAGCGTTTCAAATAGCAGATATTAAAGCCGCAGATATTGGTTATTTAGAAGTTGTTGCTAGTGGAATTCCTAACGCAGATACAGCAGAAATTCAAGGTTTAATATCAGCTTATCAGACTGGGAAAGAAAATCTCAGTTGTGCTATGGGTAGTGTTAAAGCAAATATTGGCAATACCCAAGCCACCGCTAGTACATTTAGTCTCATCAAAACTGCGCTTTGTCTATATCATCGTTATATTCCCGGTGTTCCCCATTGGTCAAATCCTAAACAGCCAGAAATTTGGCGGGGAAGTCCTTTTTATGTAGCAGTAGAATCAAAACCTTGGTTTTTAGAATCTGATACGACTAAAAGAATAGCTGCGGTAAATATTACGGAAAAAGATAATCAAAATAGTCAAGATAATACTTATGGACATTTAATTTTGTCAGAAGAAATCAGCCAGATAGAACGTAATAGTAAATATTTGGAACAAATGCCTTATTACTTATTTACTATTGCAGCAGATGATCCTACTTCTTTATTAACACAAATTACCGCACTTCAAGAAAATATCACAGGTATTTCTTCCCTGTCTCAATTGGCTAGTAATTATTTCCAAAAATATCAGCAATACCAAAAATCAACCTACGCTTTAGCAATTGTATCACGACATCCAGAGGAATTAAAACGAGAAATTGAAAGGGCAATTCAGGGAGTAAATATTGCTTTCGCTACTGGTAAAGATTGGCAAACTCCCCTTGGTAGTTATTTAACAGTTAATCCCCAAGGAAAAAAAGGTCATCTGGCCTTTGTTTATCCTGGTTCTTTTAGTTCTTGTATAGGACTGGGAAGAAATATTTTCCGTCTTTTTCCCCAACTACATAATGATATTGTCATTAAAAGTGTTTATAATCGAGTCGCTAACATTGAAAAAATTCTCTATCCTCGTAGCATTAATAAACTATCAAAAAGACAACTAGAAACTATCGAACAAACATTAATAAATGATCCAGTTTCCATGCTGGAATCAGAAGTTGGTTTCGCCGGATTAATGACAGCAATTCTCAAAAACTATTTTCAGATTCAATCACCTTATGCTTTCGGATATAGCCTTGGTGAAACCAGCATGATGTTAGCCCAAGGTATCTGGACTAGCTTTAAAAGTACCAGTGATTATTTGAACTCATCACCTTTATTTAAAAACCGACTATCAGGTCCTAAAAATGCAGTTCGTCAACATTGGGGATTACCTTTAATTCATGAAAATAAAAGCAAAGAATTTTGGAGTAACTACATTTTAATTTGTTCATATTCCCAAGTGCGAGAAGTCTTAAAAAATGAACAACGAGTTTATATACCTTTAATTAATACACCGGAAGAAGTAGTTATTGCTGGTGAAACTCAGGCTTGTCAAAGAGTGATTGAAACTTTAAAATGTGACGCTTTTCCTACATCAATTAATCATGTAATTCATTGTGAACCAATGCAATCTGAATATGATGAATTAGTGAAAGTTAATACCTTACCAACTCAAGCAGATTCAACCACAATTTTCTATTCTGCTGCTGAATATTCACCCATGAAAATTGATAGTCATTTAATCGGCAAAAATATCGCCAAAGCCCTCTGTCAACAACTTGATTTTCCTCGCTTAGTTAATCATGTCTATAATGATAATATTAGGATCTTTATTGAAGTCGGAGTTGGTAGTAATTGTAGCCGTTGGATTAGCGAAATTCTCAAAGATCAAGAACATCTAACTGTATCTCTAAATAAAAGAGGTGTAGATGATCATACCTCTATTATTAAAGCATTAGCTAAACTATTTAGTCATCGAGTTGAGTTAGATTTATCACCTTTATATTCCTTACCCAATATCAAATTTGAACAAGACATTGCTTACAAAAATCAATCATCTTTGCTAGATACTTCCTTATTTAATTATGAACGCAGTATTAAATCTCTTCCTAATTATCAAAGTTTAAATGATAATAATCTGCGTTTAGCTAAAGCACACAGCTTTTTATTACAGTCCCGACAAACATCACTTCAAGAACTTAGCCTATTTCTCCAACAGCAATTAGATTTGTACAAAAAAATGGTCATACAAACAAGAAAATAAAAATAAGTGTTTTTAAAACCTAATATTCAAGTTAATTATCTGAGGTCAAATAAAGTGTTTAATTCCGAAAGTATGTTGAACAAATACCATCAAAAACTCAAATTTTCTCCTTCAATGAACAACAATTATCAAAGATGGCAAGGCGATTTAAATACTGTATCTTTCGATGCAGAAAATATTAGAAACCAACTGATAAATTTAGATTATCCTTGTTATATTCTCAATAAAGAAGGACAAATTGGTATTAGTAATGTAGGAAGTTTATCCTATAGTGCTAATGGTAAAAATAAGCAATTAGAAATGCTTTTAACTGTTCCTGCTATCGGATTTCATCAACTAGGTGATCCCAGCTTTCTAGACTTTTATGGCGTAAAATACGCATATATGACTGGTGCAATGGCTCAGGGTATTGCATCAGAAGAAATGGTAATTGCTTTGGGAAAAGCGAATATTTTAAGTTCCTTTGGTGCAGGAGGTTTATCTCCTCATCGTGTAGAAACAGCAATTGATAAAATTAAACAAGTTTTACATAACAAATCCTATGCTTTTAACTTACTTCATAGCCCCAGTGAACCTGCTATTGAACGTCATTTAATTGATTTGTATTTACATCATCAAATCAGAATAATTGAAGCCTCTGCATTCTTAGATTTGAGTGATAATATAGTTTACTATCGGTCTGTTGGACTGAGTTTAAATTCAGCTAATCAAATTCAAATCAACAATAAAATTATCGCCAAAATTTCCCGTCGAGAAGTTGCTACTAAATTCCTGCAACCTGCACCTACAAAAATTCTGAAACAATTAGTTGAACAAGGATTAATTAGCGAATTACAAGCTAATCTTGCGGCTAAAATTCCCGTGGCTGATGATATTACTGTAGAAGCAGATTCAGCAGGACATACAGATAATCGTCCCTTAATTTGTTTATTACCTTCTATAATAAAATTAAGAGATGAAATTCAGCATCAATATAATTATGAAAAACCCGTAAGAATTGGTGTAGCTGGTGGTATTTCTACACCCCAATCAGCATTAGCAGCTTTAATGATGGGTGCGGCTTATATTGTCACCGGTTCTATTAATCAATCCTGCATTGAAGCTGGTACTTCTGAATATACAAAAAAGTTATTAGCTGAAGCAGAAATGACCGATGTAATGATGGCTCCAGCGGCGGATATGTTTGAAATGGGAGTAAAATTACAAGTTCTTAAAAAAGGAACTCTTTTTCCTCTCCGCGCTCAAAAACTCTGGGAATTATACAAAAACTATAATTCAATTGCAGAAATTCCCCCAGATGAAATAGAAAAATTAGAAAAACAAATTTTCCGAAAAACAATTTCCGAAATTTGGCAAGAAACATCTACTTATTTATCTCAACATTACCCGGAAAAATTAAGTAAAGCAGCTAATAATCCTAAAGTCAAAATGGCATTAATATTTCGCTGGTATTTAGGACTATCTTCCCGGTGGTCTAATACTGGAGAAAAAGGTCGAGAAATTGACTATCAAATTTGGTGTGGACCAGCAATGGGAAGTTTTAATAATTGGGTGCGTGGTTCATATTTAGCAGATATTAATAATCGTCAAGTCGTTGATATAGCCGATCAAATTATGACAGGTGCAGCTTATTTATATCGCATTCAAAATTTGAAAATTCAAGGTTTACAAATGCCACAAGAATTTAGTCAATATCATCCAGTATTTAACTTAAATAAACAACCAAGTTTGTAGTTAGCTCTTTAGTGCTATAAATGAGGGATAAATCCTTCACTACCAACAACGGTGATAAATATGGCTATAAATAGGAAATTGGGACAGCTAGAACAAACCATGGAAATCCTGAATCAACGAGCTAAAACATGGAACTTAGTTACTATTAGTCATATTCAGGGAAATATTCAAGAAATAGTTCTTAGAGAGTCCTTAGATATTATTCAATATCGTCATTCCGTCCTTAATTATTGCATTATTAATTCTGATAATTCCTGCTATTTTCAGCCCGCAGGTATAAGAAAACTTCCCTTGCAAATTGTTAATATTAGAGAAGGTCAGGAATGGGAAGCAGTTGTTAATGCAGAAATGAATCAAGTAATTGATAGTAGTAAATATCTCCTCAGAGTTGTACTTGTCAAACTATTAAATCAGCCAAATATCAATTATCTGATTACAACTACACATCATGCTATTACCGACGGTTTATCAAGCATCCAACTTCACTCAGAAATTTTAACCTATTGTCAAGAAATCACTCAAGGTAAATCTATTCCAGTAGTTAATACTTTAGCACATATTCCACCCATTGAAAAACTATTACCTGCATGGAAAAATAGTTTTAAAAACAAATTATCTAGAATTGCTTTATTATTAAATATTGCATTTCAAAAATACTTTAATCCTCCAAAAACATTAAAAGTAGAAAACTATGTTCCCATTTCTCAGCGTCGTTCTGAAATCATTCATAGACAACTTAGCCAAGAATCAACCCAAAAGTTTATTCAACAATGCAGACAAGAAAATACTACAGTACAAAGTGCTTTATGTGCGGCACTAATGTTAACATTATCCAAACAAATTACTAAAAGCTATGGAGATAATATTAAAGTTAGTTGTTTATCATATATTGATTTGAGAAAAAGGTTAGAACCTAGAATTAATGCAGAAAATCTGACGGTTTTAGCAACATCTTTGATGGGATTTTATAGAATTAAGAATAATATATCTATTTGGGAATTAGCACGGACAATCAAAAACGATTTAAATAAAAAAATAAATCAAGGAGAGATATTTAACATGATATTTCTCGCTAAACACCTGATAAATTTTTCTTTGCGCTTTCCCAATCAAGTATCTGCTACAATCTCAGTTTCTAATGTTGGTAAAGTTAATATTCCCCGTGTTTATGGTGAATTAGAACTAGAGGAAATCAGTTTTGTTGGTTCTCATGCTTTATATGCAGGAATGTTTATTGTTCATGCTGCTACTTTTCAGGAAAAAATGAGCCTAAATTTTGTGTTTTCTCAACCTGCAATTAATCGTCAAACTATGGAAATAATTGTAGATGATTGTATATCAGATATTAGAAAAATTGCCTCAATATAGGATGTGCATAAATGAATAATAAAATGAATAATAATTTATCCACTTATCTATCTAAAAACCAAGATAACACAGCTAAAATCCAAGCTTGGTTAGTTTCTGAAATTTCCTCTTTATTGGCAGTCAACCCAGAAGAAATAGATATTCGTGAACCTTTAGATAGTTACGGCTTAGACTCAGCACAAACCATCATTATTGCTAGTAAGTCCGAAAAGTTTTTGGGATGCAAATTATCTCTTATTCACCTTTGGTATTATCCAACTATTGAAGAACTTTCTATCAGACTATCTGAAGAATTAGAAAATTCACAGTCAGAAATTATCCAGATATAACCTCTACATATTCTGTTTAATTACTGATAATCTAGTTTTTCCTCCTTGATTATTGGGACACTTCGCTAGATTAGGAAAATCCTATCAGCCAGGTGTCCTCTTTCCTAAATTGTTGTTTTTAAATACGAGAAATTTTGTTATGAATGCAGCAGAAATTTTAGCCAAACTTACTCAACAAGGTGTATTATTTTGGGCAGAAAATAGCAAACTTAATATTCGTTCTCCCCAAGGAGTAATTACTCCAGAAATACAATCAGAAATAGCTAGATATAAAGCAGATATTTTAGCATTAATTCAGGAAATGAATGTTACAGATAATTATACTAATCAAACTTTAATTCAAGGAATTAGTTTACAAACTATTGGTAAGTTAATTGGTGGTTTTTCTGGAGAATCACCTATGGGATATCAACCTCCAATTATTAATCCTAAATTCATGGCTGAAAATTTGCAGGTTACTTTTAGACCTTTGCCTGATTATTATCAAAATAAAGCTATTATTAGATTTCGTCAACAATTAATTTTCTACTTGCAAAAGCATGGTGTAAAAGTAATTCCCTGGAAAGAAGCCACAACGGAATTACAACATACTATTAAAATCCCTATTATTAACTGGAATCAATCTTTGAAAATGCAGGTAGTCAGAGCAGATATTGATGCTATTGTAGATGTGGAAAGACCAAATTCATGGTTAAGAAAATTAGGAATAATTATCGCTGAAAATTGGTATAAATTATCTTATACATGGCTCAAAGAAAAACAAAAAATGTCTGTTGTGCAAATTGCTAAATTGAGTAGTTGGGCTGAAGATCACGCAGCTAAATATGTGGAAGATCCTACAAATACACAAGTAGTAATCTTGACTGATATAAATGATAAATTTGTTAACCCAACTACACCTTATACAGAAAAAATTCCCATGGGGATAAATACGCTAGTGAAAACTTTTTCAGAAATTGTCATTGGTATATCCTATGAAAAATTTTCTATTCTGAATATGAATCTTTCAGATTCTATTTTTGATAAAGATGAAATTGAATATTTTGCCTTAAAATCACTTGTTCCTAAAATATTTGTCCCTATTACTCCCCTATTAATTAACCGTTTTCAACTGGGAGAATATAATCCTCATTTATCAAATTATGCTCATAAATTGGTGAAAATTGGTGAAGAATTAGCATCTACAGCTTTGTTTCCAGCCGGGTTTAAATTAGACCAAGTTATTAAAAGAAAGTCCCATAGAGATATTGTCAATCTTATCGTTAATGGCCGAACAGGAGTATCTTACGGTTTTGTAGCTTATGCTGAACCTCCTCATTATGTAGGTGAACCAGAAATCACTATTAACACATGGGAAAACCTATTACCTGTACCCGGATTTAGTAGTTATGAACTTCGTCAAAATCAACAAGGTAGACGTTATCTAAAACTAAATATCAACGCAGAAAATAGATTTAAACAAATACCTGATATTTGGCTAGTTAGTTCTCGTTCTGGCGCAAATAAAACAGCTTTAAATATTGATTCTGATGTCCTTCGTATTGGTTTACAAGATACATTACATCTGCAATTACCATTAGGAAATAAATCAAAAAAGGCAGATATTAAACCTTCCTATGATATCTATGTCATGTTAGCTATTAGTCTAGCAGCGGCTTTATACACACCAGAATTAATTAAAAATGGTGCGCCTATAGTTCACTTTCATGGCTATCCTGATTTTGATTGGTTTCAAGAAGATGAATATTGTGTGGGAATGAATAATCCTTCTGTACCTTGTGGAACTTATGAATCAGGAGTTTTCAACTTTTTAGGAATTGCTAATTTAGGCAATCAAATAATTAGTAATGTTAAATTAATTAGCTTAGTAGAACCAGATCATGGGACAAATTTTATTGCTAATGATTTAGATTATTTAATAACTAGGTTAAAAGCGGGTTGTGTTACTGGACAAATTGAATTAGGCGGTAAAAATTTTCCGTCTCTTAAAAATCGGTAACAAGGAAAAGTCACAGCAGTAAGAGAAAATTTTTTTCTTCCTAACTACTATATGCCGGCTAGGTAAATGTCCATCTTTGCGCCATTAAGGGAGAATTGTGGCACGATGGAAGTAGCCATGGCAATACCGCATCAACTTAGGTTATGATCCAATACAAAAAAGTATTGTTAGCTGTGGGAAATTGTAATAAAATAGTTATTTTCCCATTGTCAACGAAAATTTTGGCGGAAGGGACGTACTATCCTCTGAATGTTAGTTAATTGCAAAACACCCTATATACTCCCAACCTTGACTAGGAAATGACTCCAGAAAACTCAGAAACTTACCTAAATCATCCAACTTGGGGTTTACTCTATAGGATCAGTATGGTTGATGAGAACCAGGATCTGTTTACCACACTCTATGCCCAACGCTTATTTTTTCTGGTAACAAGTGAACTTAAAGTCCTAAAATTCCAGCCCATTGGCCGCACTGAAGCTAGAATGATGCTGGAAAATCGTTTACGTATTTTGCGCCGTAGTGGTAACTTCCAGGAGTATGATCAACTTCAAGGTGTTTTCCAACGCACGTTCCAATGACTAATTTAATTAGCGATAGCTTCGCTCACCGTAGGCAACGCCTTGCGAACCTTCGCCTCTCACTACCCCCTACAGTGAGATTGATTGCTGTCACAAAAAGAGTATCTACTGAACTTATGCGGCAAGCTTATGCCGCAGGAATTCGTGATTTTGCCGAAAGTCGCATCCAAGAAGCTGCCAGTAAACAAGCGGAGTTACAAGATCTATCGGATATTACCTGGCACTTTATAGGACATCTACAAAGTAATAAGGCTAAAAAAGCCTTAGAACTATTTCAGTGGATTCACTCTGTTGATAATTTAGCACTAGCACAACGACTAAATACTCTAGCGCAAGAACTGGGAGTGACCCCAAAAGTATGCTTACAAGTCAAAATTCTCCCCGACGCGAATAAATCTGGTTGGATGGTTCCAGAATTATTTGCTGACTTGCAAGCACTCAATCAATGTCAAAATTTACAAATTCAAGGTTTGATGACAATTCCGCCTCTAGGGTTGGAGGACGAAGAAATCTTGAATGTGTTTAATAGTACATACAAATTAGCCCAAACAATCGGATCACAAAATTGGTCAAATATTACAATGCAGCAGTTATCAATGGGTATGTCTGGAGACTACCAATTAGCAGTGCAAGCAGGGGCAACTATGGTAAGATTAGGGACAATATTGTTTGGTCAACGCTCTTAGATATGGCCATGGCTATGTTTATGCAGAACCCATGGACAATGCCCTAACAATTTATATTTTTAATAACTATTGTCAAAAAATATCATAATCTCATAAATAATCCTTAATCATAAAAGGGGTCTGACCACCTTTATTTTTAATTATCATTAGGCTATAATCTTAACTCGTTGTTATAGATTCGTTAATGTGCAGGCATTAACATCAATGTCTGTTGATAATTGATCATTTGTACTAAAGAATAAAGTAAGTAGTACAATTTATAAGTCAAGCATCTACTATAGTTATGAATACTGGCTACAAGCAGCCGAAATGCAACTTATAGCCAGGAAAATTAGGGTAATTTTCATCCGGGAGTGTACAACATGGCTAATATATTTTCTAAACTCAGGGATTTTGTCGGTTTGAATGAGCAGGTAGAATACGAATACTATGAAGAAGAAGCCGATACCGGCGATAATTATCAAAATACCTATCAACAACCCAATCCTCAAACCAATTCCCAACCAACCCCACAGGAAACTAACCCTCCTCGACGTTGGCGGGAAAATCCACCTGCAACTACAGATGAAGTAGCACCAACAGTATCAAAACCTATGAGTAATGTTATTGGTATGCCGGGCGCAATTAATGGAATATCTGAAGTTCTAGTTCTAGAACCTCGGACATTTGAAGAAATGCCCCAGGCAATTCAAGCCCTGCGCGAACGCAAATCAGTAGTATTAAACTTGTCCATTATGGACCCCGAACAAGCTCAACGAGCAGTTGACTTTGTTGCTGGTGGTACTTATGCCTTAGACGGACACCAAGAGCGAATTGGCGAAAGCATCTTCTTATTTACCCCCAGTTGCGTACAAGTTAGCACCCAAGGAGGTGTAGTACATGAAGTACCTATTAACCAAGCCCGTCCTGCCCGTCCCGCAGCTACAGCAACTTCAGCTTGGGGAAATGAACCCACGCGGATGGCACAGTAGCGCTAAATTGGTCATTAGTCCATAGTTTTAAATCCCCAATTAATTGTATTCGCCCTAGCGTTTCGTAAACAAGGATAATTAACTATTAAGAATTGACCACTAGCTAATGACTAATGACAATGAATATAAAATTTGGCTTAATTGGTGGTGGGGTAATGGCAGAAGCCTTATTATCCCGCCTTATTGCAATTGGTACTTATCAACCATCAGAAATTATAGTCAGCGAACCCCAGGGGGAACGCCGCAGCTATTTAGAACAGAAATATGGCATACCTGTAACTACAGATAATGGTCTGGTTTTAGGGGCAGTACAGGAAGCCGTTATGTTGGCAGTCAAACCCCAGATATTTACTACTGTAGCTCAAGAATTAGCAGATATTCCCCCGACAGAAAATTCACCTCTAATCATTTCTATACTGGCAGGTGTAAATTTAAAACAATTGGAAGCAGCTTTTAACCAATTCCCCATAATTCGCTCTATGCCTAACACTCCCGCCACAGTAGGCGCGGGAATAACGGCGATTTCTTTAGGTGCTTACACTTACGCTAGTCATAAACAAGTAGCAGAAAAGATTTTTGCCGCCGTGGGGGAAGTGGTGGAAGTTCCCGAAAACCTGATGAATGCAGTTACAGGCTTGTCTGGGAGTGGACCTGCTTATGTGGCATTGATGATCGAAGCTTTAGCTGATGGTGGTGTTGCTGTAGGTTTAACCAGAGCAATGGCGCAACAACTAGCTATACAAACAGTCTTAGGAACAGCTAAACTTTTACAAGAAACCAAAATCCATCCCGCTGAACTCAAAGACAGAGTTACCAGCCCTGGGGGTACGACTATTGCTGGTGTTAGCGCGTTGGAAAAGGCCAGCTTCCGTTCCGCTGTCATGGAAGCTGTCAAAGCCTCGAAAGAACGCGCTCAGGAATTGGGGAATGCTTGAGACGCTGACCAAGTTGTACAAGAGATCTTATCTGAGGTAAGAGGACTACCAGTATCTAAAAGTTAGGGGTTTTATTTTTCAAGATGATTTTTCAAGATGATTTTTCAAGATGATTTTCGTGCCAATTTGCAAAGGAGTTAAGACGCGAAGAAAGGAATAAAGAGTTATTTATTCTGGTTCGATAAATCCTTTGATGGTTTCCGCAGAAATGGTAAAAACAGGATGATTAAATATTGCCTTTAATGCTTCTAAACCACCCGCTTTAAATGCAGATAATAATCTGTCTTTTAACGTGGGGTTGCTTTTAATTTTCTGTTCAATGGTGTTGGTAATTTCTTGGGGTGTTGCTGTGGGATTTGTTTTAGATAATTGATTCAGTAGTTGTTGAATTTCTGCTGCTGCGTCTGCTAAATTCTGTTTTTGTTCCGGTGTGTAATTAGTTTGATTAAATGTTACATTACTACCAGATTGGGCTGTGTCTACAAATTGGATATTTCCTGTTTGTTGATATTTAGATTGATAAGATTCTGACATGGAATTACTCTCTGATTCTAGTTTGTTATTAATCACAATGTTTACACTATTATATGATCGTTCTTTATCCCTGTCAAGTTCATTTTGTAAGGGTGAAACTGGGATTTGCAGTTCTCTATTTGATTCTGGAACTGATAAGTTGACATCATCAATTAACTCCCCAACATTAACCATTTCATAACTCTGATCACACTCAATTTGATAACGATGAGCAACAAAACGCTTATGCAATGATTCTAACTGATAAGTATGGGGTGTCTGACTTCCTATACATTTTTTGCAGTTACAAGGAACAAGAATCTCATACCGCAACCGTTCAAAAGAACTATGGATTTTTTCCAGTTCATTGGTAATGATAGTTAGTAAGTCTCTTTTGCGATTTCCTGCTAGACGGATTTTAATTTCTTTTTGATGGTAGTTTTGAATTATTTCAGCGCGAGTTTGATATTTATTGATAATAACACCATTTCTCCAAACTTGTTTTTGTTCTTCAATCCAAGGGTGCATTTCTACAATAAAACGGGTAATAATCCCTTTAGGCAAAAATTCGTATTTATAGCGTAAAATTAAATTATTCTCTGAATTCCAGGTGTATTCAGGTTGGTTGATATCGAGTAATTGAGGTGCAATATATTGACCGGAAAGTGGATAACATAGTTTAAACCGCATCATCAATTGTAGCAGTTCATCTCTCATATCTTTATATTCTTCATCTTCCCAAATTTCCGCCAGATCTTTTTGGGTAAAACATCCTAAATTTTTAATCACAGTTTTATTATCTAGCACTTTATAAACTGCTGTAGTTCCCCATTCTGGTTTGAGAATAACATAGTTTTTTAGTATAGGATCTTTTTGGAAATGTAAGCAAATACCAAGATCATGTAAATACTGACTTAGGCGCTTCATGTCTTCACTATCTGTTAAATTATTGAGTCTACAAAAATCACAATATTCTGTAAACCTAATATAGTTACGAGGATTATTTTCTAAAGCAAAACGGACTCTTACCCAGATTTTGGGTAGAGGTGTACCAACATGAGGAAGTTGCTGAATATATTGCTGAATCTTGTTTTTAATTTCTGTTAAACCCCTATTGTTAGCTAAATTAGTTGGTAAAAATTCTTGGAGATTCAGAAATTCCCCCCGTAATTCGCGTTCATTAACTTCGCATTGACGGTTATCTTTTTCATTTTTAATAATAAAAACTGGGCTATTATCACTCAATAATTCAACAACTTTTAGCCAATAATAAAAATCCGTATTTTCTTTACGATCATCTGCAACTAAAGCATAAAGAGAACGGGAAGTTAGAAAAAATTGGTGGGTTTGATGATAGATTTCTTGTCCACCAAAATCCCAGATATTAACGCGAAATTCTTGACCATGATCTAGGTTAAATTTCCATTGAATAACATCAATACCTTCTGTTGATTTTTCATCTGATTTCAGTTGGTATTTTTCATCTTCAATTTTTTTGGCTAGAGAGGTTTTACCTGCACCTCCTTCACCAATAATCAATAATTTTGCTTCATATAAAGGTTCTGTTTCTTGTGGATCTTGTACCCGAAAATAGAAGTCGAGGATTTCTTGAATATTACCTGGATTTTCATACATTTCCTTTGGTCCCAAAATTTCTGGTGGAATAGGAACTGGATTATTACGTAAATCGAGAGTTTGAAGATTAGTAAGTTGGCCTATTTCCCGTGGTAAACTGCTGATTTGATTAC
>OMJF01000190.1 GCA_900299285.1 Anabaena sp. 54
AATCCTACTAGTATGGCGATGATTAACGAACGTTGCATAAAGCCATATTGCAACGGTTCAATTAGTGTTTGCAACATAGATGAAAATGAACCACGAAGGCGCAAGGAACGCGAAGAAAGAGAGGAAGAGAAGATATAGCGGTATTTACAGAGGTTTCCGCTCTTATGAGGTACTTCATTTGCCCCCTCCTCGCTTGCGGGGAGGGGGTTGGGGGTGGGTTTCTATGCTGCTTGAGCAAAGTACATAACTTTTCCACTATAAGCACGATTTAAGTTATTTTCTGTTAGGACTTGTTGGCGTGAACCTGTGGCGATTAATTCGCAATTTAGTAAGATTAAATCATCAAAATGGGTAATAGATTCACCTAAGTCATGATTAACTACTAAGACGATTTTATTGGTTTTTGCTAGTTCTTGAAAGACTTCAAATATGATAGTTTGGGTTTTTTGATCAATACCTACAAATGGTTCGTCAAAACAGAAAATCTCGGCTTCTTGAGTTAAAGCCCTGGCTAAAAATACCCGTTGTTGTTGTCCTCCTGAAAGTTCACCAATGGGACGATTTTTTAATGCTTCTATTCCCACTTTTGTTAATGCTTTTGTGGCTATTTGGCGGCTAACGGTAGAGAAATTACGTAACCAGCCTGTTTTTTTGACACGCCCCATCATGACTACATCCCATACGGTAGCAGGGTAGTTCCAGTCAATTTGGCTACGTTGGGGTACATAAGCAATTTTCTCTAGTTGCTGCGTTAATTGCTGATTTTGGTATATAATTTGACCATTTTTTATGGGAGCTAATCCCAAAAGAGCTTTCATTAATGTACTTTTACCCGCACCATTGGGTCCAAAAATACCTGTTATCTTTCCTGGTTTAATTGTGCAGTTAATGTCTTTTAATGCTTCTTGTGCGCGATAATTTACATTTAGATGAGTGATGTTGATTTGTGTAAGTATATCTGCTGAATTTTTGGTAGATAGATGAGATTTTTGGTAATGAGAAATATTTTGCATAACTTTGGTGAAAATAGTTATTTTTTAAGTTTACTATAAAAATGAGAAAAATATGAGAATATCTATAATTATCTATAATTAGAAGTAATCACGGAGAGCAATGAAAATAATACTTAATATAACGTATAACTTATTACTAAAATCCCTCTCTAAACCTCTCCCCTGTGAGGAGAGAGGCTTTTATTCTTACTCCCCTTCCCTCGCAGGGAAGGGGTTGGGGGTTAGGTTCTCTTTACTTAATCCCCTTTGTCTAGGAATGTTGGTATCTTTGGCTGTAATGGGTTGTACCCCCGACTCCCCACGGGGAGGAAATAATCGGCCGCAGGTTGTAGCGACGAGTACCATTATTGCAGATTTAGCTGAAGAAATTGGCAAAGAAGAAGTACAAATTACGGGAATTTTGAAACCTGGTGCAGATCCTCATGTGTATGAACCAGTACCCGCAGATAGTCGAGTTTTAGAAAAAGCTCATTTGATTTTGTACAACGGTTACAATTTAGAACCGGGAATTATTAAGTTAATGAATGCGACTGGAGACAAAGCAAAAAAGTTGGCTGTGGGGGAAGTTGTCAAGTCTTTAAAATTAGATAAAGGTCAGGGGAAAATTGTTCCAGATCCTCATGTTTGGGGTAGTGCAGAAAATGTTATATTGATGGTGAAAGCTATTAAAAATAGTTTGATTGATTTGTCACCAGCAGATAAAAATAAGTTGACTGAAAATGCAGATAAGTTAATTAATGAATTACAACAATTACATCTTTGGATTTTACAACAAATCCAAACTATTCCCCCAGAAAAGCGTAAATTAATTACTACTCATGATGCTTTTCAATATTATGGAAATGCTTATAAAATAGCAATTGCTGGAACTTTAATTGGGATTAGTACGGAGGAACAACCAAGCGCCCAAACGGTGAGAAAATTAGTAGAATCAGTAAAAAAAAATAGGTGTTCCTGTGATATTTGCAGAAACGACAATTAACCCGGCTTTAATTAAAACAGTTGCGGAAGAAGCAGGGATAAAATTAGCACCAACTTCACTTTATTCTGATTCAATTGGGGTAAAAGGTAGTAATAGTGATACTTATATAAAAATGATGGTGGCAAATACCCGTGCTATTGTTGAAGCTTTGGGTGGAAAATATACACCATTTCAATTAAAGTAAACACACATTTTGCACTAAGCGACTGGAAGTCACGGCTACACAGACAAAACCCACCTGCGTGGGTTTAAATTTATTAATTTAGTATTAGTCCGCGCCGGCGGACTTTGTTTGTATAGTTGCGACTTACAGTCGCCAGGATTTATTAACAAACTTGTTGACGAGTTGCTTCTGTGTCTATGGGTTTAATTAGAAAAATCTTGAACATATACCAAAAAATCATCAAGACTAAGGGAATCTTTTGGAAAAATTTGACAATTCCCCAATCGTTGATTTTGTTGAGATCAATTATTTTCTGATTATAGACTGCACATTGTTCTAAATACCAGAAGAAATAAGGATGATTGGTATTTAAAATAATCGGAAATGCTTTAGCTGCGGTTTTGTTAGTTTCTTCAATTACCTGATTATTGTATTTACGAGGATGAATACCTAATATTTCATAGAAATTCCCCCTTTCAAATACTGTCATGGTGTGAGTTGCAAAGACGGTTATTAAGAAAAACCGCACCCATAACCGAGATTTCCAATTATTCCATAATTGGGGTTGAGAACGTAACAAGGCTTTGAAAAAATCACCGTGTCTATTCTCATCTTGACACCAACTTTCAAACTTCCGAAATAGAGGATAAAATTGGTATTCGGGATTTTTTTCCATGTGACGATATACTAAAATATAGCGCCAATAACCTATTTTTTCCGATAGATAAACTGTGTAAATAACCCACTCTATGGGGAAAAATGTATAGGTGCGATTTTTAGTCAGGTAACTTAAGTCAAGGGAAAGGTTAAAATCTGCCATTGACTTATTTAAAAACCCCGCATGACGGGCTTCGTCTCGTGCTAAATAAGCAAATGCTTCTGATAATAAAGGGTTATTATCCTTGAGACGACGGGATAATTCTTTGAACAGTAAAAACCCCGAAAATTCCGAAGTACAAGAACGTTCTAAAAAGTCAATAAAAGCCAGTCTTTTTTCACCAACAATGTGATCCCAACCTTGTTTAAATTCATCATCTCGTATAAAGTGATGACGGTTATAATCTGCTTTGAGTTCGTCAATTACAGCCCTTAATTCTGTTTCATGCTCAACAATATCCATTTTGGACACTTTGTCAAAATCAGTGGTATAGAAACGGGGTGTTAATAGTGTTTCTTGAACTGGTGTTTTTACACCTGATTTCGGTAACTCAACTGGGGGTTTATGCAACGACTTAACCATAATTAGTCCTTTTACCATTGTCTGCCTTAATTTTATATAAAATTATATAAGCATGAATATTTGTTATTAGTCATCAGTTAAATTATTGAAACTAATTATTACAAAAATACTGAATTATCTATAATTTTCTCATAGTTTAAATACCTATTTACTGAACAAATGTATTGAGGAAACCATAAATAAATATGAATACTTTGACAGTTATACCAAGAATAATAGTTAAATAATTTTAGGAGCGGTTAAAATAGCCGAAATTACTATTGATAGTAATTTGTGCTGGAGATTTGTGCTGATAACTCTATTCATAGAGAATAGCAATTTTCTGTAATTATATCGGCTGTGAACTGATAAACTAATCGCTAAACTTGGAAAAATAACACTACAGACTTCAAGAAGAGGGAAGAAACAATGAGTAATAATTTAGCAATGAAACTGCGTGTGGGAACGCAACAAGCACATACAAATTCTGAAAATGTCGGTTTCATGAAATGCTTTATCAAAGGAGTTGTAGATAAAAATTGTTTTATGCAGTTGTTGAGTAATTTCTATTTTGTTTATAGTGAACTAGAAGCAGCAATTGAGAAACATAAACAACATCCTGTAATTAGTTTAATTTATTTTCCTGAACTAAATCGTCAATCTTCCCTAAAACAAGATATGTTATTTTATTATGGGAATCAATGGCAAGAAACCATTAAACCTTCACCTGCTACTCAAACTTATATTGCGCGTATTCGACAAATTTCTACCCATGAACCCGCACTATTATTAGCTCATTCCTATACTCGTTATTTAGGTGATCTTTCTGGTGGACAAATGCTCCAAAAAATTGCTCAGTCAACCTTAAAATTGTCTGGATATACAGGAACTTCCTTTTACAATTTTGAGCAAATTCTCAATAAACAGGCATTTAAAGAAAAGTATCGTCAAGCATTAGATAAACTCCCCATTGATGATAAAATCGCTGACAAAATTGTAGCAGAAGCTAACTATGCTTTCAAATTAAATATGCAGATATTTCAAGAGCTAGAAACTCTATTAATAGAGACCATTGGTAGAGAAACTTACAATAGTTTAATTTGAGTCTCTGCATAATTGACAAAGATATAATTCATCACCTAATTAATTTTGAATATGATGAATTATATGAAGATACTCAACAAGATGCAAATATCTTATTTATTCTCTTCTCTGTGTCTGAAGTGGTTCGTTAAAAAAATAATGATCACCACAAACAAATAGCATAAATGTATTCTATTTGTTAATAGCTAAATCCTAAATTACAACATTAAATCAAAATTGGGAAAATCAATTGTGATTATTTCCAATCATCACACAAATTCACTGGAGACTATAATGGTTTTTCTATTACCTGGTGTTAAGTTTGATTTTGATCTAATTCAAAAGTATGATACTCGCGCTCCTAGATATACAAGTTATCCCCCAGCGACGGAGTTAACTGATACTTTCACAGCAGAAAATTTCCAAACCGCAATTACTACTTCTAATCACAGAAAAACTCCCCTATCTTTGTATTTTCATATTCCTTTTTGTCAAAGTGCTTGTTATTTCTGCGGTTGTAATACCGTGATTACTAATAACAAGAATATGGCTATACCTTATCTGGAACATTTAGAACAGGAAATCAAAAATACCTCAGCTTTAATTGATAAAAATAGACAAGTTTTACAAATTCATTGGGGTGGAGGTACACCGAATTATTTAGAACTTGAACAAGTTGAATTTCTTTGGAAAAATGTTACTAATAATTTCCAAATTGCGGAAAATGCAGAAGTTTCTATCGAAATTAATCCCCGTTATGTGAATAGAGAATATATCTTATTTTTGAGAGATATTGGTTTTAATCGCATTAGTTTCGGGATTCAAGATTTTCACCCAGAAGTCCAGAAAGCAGTAAATCGAATTCAACCAGAATCACTACTTTTTGATGTTATGGGTTGGATTAAGGAGGCTAATTTTGATAGTGTCAATGTAGACTTAATTTATGGTTTACCTTATCAAACTTTGGCAACTTTTCGGGAAACATTGCACAAGACAATAGCTTTAGATGCTGATAGAATCGTCGTCTTTAATTTTGCTTATGTACCTTGGATTAAACCTGTACAAAAAATGATTCCCCAAGCAGCATTACCTGGAGCAGAAGAAAAGTTAGATATCCTCAAAATGACAATTGAGGAATTAACTAATCATGAGTATCTGTTTATTGGAATGGACCATTTTGCGAAAAATAATAATGAATTAGCGATCGCTCAACGTCATGGTACACTAAAACGTAATTTCCAAGGTTATACTACCCACGCAGAAACTGAATTATTTGGTTTTGGTGCTACATCTATTAGTATGTTGGAAGATGCTTATGCTCAAAATCATAAGGAATTAAAGGACTATTACCAAGCTGTCGCAGCAGGTGTAATTCCTATTAGTAAAGGTATTCAATTAACCTCGGATGATATCATTAGACGGGATGTAATTATGTCAATAATGTCTCATTTTCATCTCAATAAATCAGATATTGAACAGAAATATCATCTTGATTTTAATAAATATTTCTGCTACGAATTGCAAGAATTACAACCCCTAGAAAATGATGGATTAGTTAATGTATTTACTGATGAAATTCATATTACTGATATTGGTAGATTGTTGGTGAGAAATATTGCGGTTCTTTTCGATACTCATACAAGAAATAGAGAAACTAAATTCTCTCGCGCTATTTAATTTTACTGAATTTTTGCAGTAAAATTAATCAAAATTGGTATGTAATTATTAATTACATACCTTTTGATTTATACAGATTATGTCATTAGATAGAAATAAATAATACTAAGCCTTGATAAATTTGACATGAGTTGAATTTTTTTAGGAAGCAATCAATGAATATTATTACTTGGATGATTTTGGGACTATTAGCAGGTGTAATTGCTAAATCTGTCTATCCTGGTTATCAAGGTGGAGGAATGATATCTACGATTATATTAGGTATTGTTGGTGCTTTTATTGGTGGAACTTTATTCACTCTCATTCGCACAGGAACTTTACAAATTACATCTGCATCTTTAAGTATTCCTGGGGTGATAGTAGCAGTTATTGGAGCAATTATTGCTATTTATTTATGGGGATTATGGCAAAGAAGTAGCAGAGTATGATTTACTAATAGTTAGCTATTTTATTAGCATTAATATCAAATGTTGGGTTGACGCAAGAAAACCCAATATCATATTATCAAAACTTTTTTTAACTCGCACTGTATCAAACATTTTCACCGTTTGATTCAAGATTTCTCAGATTGAATCTAATTCAAGCTTATTCTTGCCTAGTTGTAATTTATTTGTGTAGCAATATCTCCATAATAAGCTATAACGCAGCTAAACTTTACGTTTATAATACAGTCATAATATAGTTAAATCTTGTGGCGCGGGCATCCTGTCCGCTTTGATTATACAAATTAAATGCAGTACATATACATTTACTTGATAATTTACGAAAGTCACTAGCTTATATGAATATAACTGTGCCTATATCTTATGGAGTATTTTTGGGAGATTTAATTGATAATACAGCCAAAAAAAGCATTAACTAGGAAAAAACTCAACTTAACGTGGTTTAAATCGTTGTAACTCCCATTCTTTAGCGATAACATGAGAATAAGTTTACTACAAGCTTTTCATTTCTCGTTTAGCTGAAATTTTTTTATGGAAATTCAATTAATCAATATCGGGTTTGGTAATATCGTCTCTGCTAACAGAGTCGTGGCCATAGTTAGTCCAGAATCTGCTCCCATTAAACGGATTATTACCGATGCTAGGGATAGAGGTCAACTGGTTGATGCTACCTATGGAAGACGCACTAGGGCAGTAATTATCACCGATTCTAGCCACGTTATTCTCTCCGCAATTCAGCCTGAAACCGTAGCCAACCGATTTGTCATTTCCCGTGATCATCATGTTGTAGATAATTAATCACCGGAATAGTTATCAACCCAACTCTATTTGTACCATATCCTCCCTACCATCTCCATTAAACTGGTTTTCTGTCACCAGTGCTACAAATTCTTTAGTCTTGATGCTAATTTGAACACTCAGAAGGCTTATACTGTAAATATGTAAAAATCTCAAGTCCCAAATTCAAAATAGCAATTAGTTGTTTTACCAGCTAAAACAAGACTAAGGAATCATGTACACTTATTTATTCATTTATTAATTCACTCTTTTCACGGATAATGCCAGTCTTACCTTTCTATCATGCTACAAATACCCAAAAATCTCCGACTCTGGGCAAACTAATTGTTTTAACAGGTCCTAGCGGAGTCGGTAAAGGCACTTTAATGAATGAAATTCTCCAACGTCATCCAGAATTATATTATTCAGTGTCCGCCACGACCCGTTCTCCACGTCCAGGAGAAATAAATTGTCAAAAATATTACTTTATTACCCGTCAAGAATTTCAAGAATTAGTGACTAAAGGTGAATTTTTAGAATGGGCAGAATTTGCTGGTAACTTTTATGGTACACCCCGTGCAGCGGTACTTAACCATATTCAGTCGGGTAAGTTGGTGCTATTAGAAATTGAATTAGAAGGAGCAAGACAAATCAGAACTGCCTTTCCTAGCGCCCTGAGCATTTTCATTTTACCACCTTCATTTTCAGAATTAGAAAACCGGATTCGTGGACGCGGCCAAGATTCTGAAGAAGCAATTTGTCGTCGTCTCAAACGTGCTGAAGCAGAAATAGCCGCTGCTGATGAATTTGATTTACAAATTATCAATGACGATTTTGAGCAAGCTTTAAAGGAAATAGAAAAAGCTATTTTTGAATTTGAATAAGTATGTAGTGATGGGTAATGGGTGATGGGTGATTGGTAATGGGTAAAATTAGTAACTACTACCCATTACCAAAAATCAAATTAACCCAATAAACCTTGGATTAAACCAGAATTACCTGTCAAGAAGAAAGCGACTACTGCACCACCGATACCACCAATTAAGAAAGCACTGGCGAAATTATTCCAGCTTTCTTTGGAGTTGAAAGCATCAACTGGAGGATTGGGTACTGCAACACTAGCAAGGGCTTTATCAGGATTGCTATTTGCATATAAGGATAGGCAAGCTGTTAAAATCACAACTAAGCCAACACTGCC
Organism: Anabaena sp. 54; assembly: GCA_900299285.1. Taxonomy (GTDB): domain Bacteria; phylum Cyanobacteriota; class Cyanobacteriia; order Cyanobacteriales; family Nostocaceae; genus Dolichospermum. The sequence goes on from OMJF01000190.1 coordinate 8,556, forward strand.
CAATAAACCAGCTAAGTTAGCGTTGGGGGCGTTACGTAAAGGACCTAATTTGTCAAAAGGTCCAAATAGCAAGTAACCATGAGCCATACCAACTTCTAAACCCCGTCTAAAAGGATTTAAACCAGGTCGGTATGCTGGCAAATTGCTAATAAACCACTTCACCAAAGGACTGGAATTGATGGGGGTTTCTAGATCGCCTTTTTGCGGGTCACGTCCTGCTGCTATTGCCATAAGTATTTTTAGATTCCTTGAATCACTCTTGTTGGTTTTTGATCAACTTACTGCTGGGTTTATGTTGTCTGCTTGCCTTTAAATTAGAGAGTTGGCACTTTTATATTAGAAATAAATTAGAAATAATTTCTCTGAAAACTGTCATTGAGGAAGTTCAGAAAAATTACTTTTGCCACTTTCTAACCAAGGAAAGTATGAAACCCGCTTTCCAAGCGACAACATAACGAGTTTCATACATTAGTTAAGATTGCCAATTCGAGGTATACTTTTACCTAATTAGGTTTGATCACTCAACCAGACAATCTCCCAGCAAAAGCTAATTTACTTAGCTTTTTTAACCGTATTTTCAACCTATAGAGGGTGAAAAAGTAGGTCAGGGAAGAAGCGATTAAATTCAATCAAAATTCCTGCTGTGATTGTCAACCAGATGGTTGCCGCAACGGGAGCAGTGGAGATGAATGTAATCAAGTAGTTAGTTTCGTTACCTTTTTCAGCCATGAATTTAGTCTCCTTCAATAAGTGAGTGAAAACAAGTGAATTAACGTGGCGAAACGGTAATTTCTGAATCTTTGGCTGTTAGTTCGCCGGAGAGAAATTCCTTAATTGCTGCTGCTGGCCAAGCAAAACCAGAGGTGATAATAGGTAGAGCAATACCTAAATCAATTTGGATTTCTTTTTGTTCAGCATTCGCTCCGTTTTTAATCGCTTGTAAATAAGCACGGCCTACCCAACCAATCCAACCAGCAATGTAGAGAAATAGAATACTGGGGATCAGAAAATCTCCAGCATGATTCAGGCTACCATCTACAATCAAGTGGGGATAGCCTTCAGGTCCACAGAGCGCCTGAGAATAACGTTCAAACCGCTTTTTACCTGATTCGGGGTCAGCGGTAGTATTGCGGGCATTTAGTGCTAGCTCTTGAAAGGCGGGAGAGTCTTTACAAGGTACAAGGTTAGCTCCTAGCGCTTGTGCTGGAGGAGCAAAGTTGAACCAAAGAGTCATCGCCAAAAGCAAAGCAAACAATCGTGTCATGGAGTTGTTTCCTTTTGTTACAAAACGAGAAGTTTCTTGTACAAAACGAAGCGGCTTGTACAGTCTTTATTTTAGATAACTAGGAAGTTATCATACTCTTGGCTGGGAATAGAGTAAAGTTTAAGTCAACAAAAGTTAAAGCTTCTCAATCAAAAGATAAGAAAGAGGCAGTTGTCCGTTGTCAGTTGTTGGTTGTTGGTTGTCACCTGTTCCCTGTTCCCTGTTCCCTGTTCCCTGTCCCCTGTTCCCTCATTAATTATGACAACCGTTTTAGCCATTGAAACCAGTTGTGATGAAACTGCTGTGGCAATAATTAACAATCGTCAGGTGTGTAGTAGTATTATCGCTTCACAAATTCCTGTTCATCAACCATACGGCGGGGTAGTCCCAGAGGTGGCTTCACGTCAGCATTTAGAAACGCTCAATTATGAAATAGAACAAGCGATCGCCTCTAGTCATCTAAACTGGAGTCAGATTGATGGTATAGCTGCCACCTGTGCGCCTGGACTTGTAGGGGCATTACTGGTGGGATTAACGGCCGCCAAAACCCTGGCTATGGTACATCAAAAGCCTTTTTTGGGAGTACATCACCTGGAAGGTCACATTTGTGCAAATTATTTGACTGAGCCAAGTTTAAATCCACCCTTTCTGAGCTTACTTGTTTCCGGCGGTCATACAAGCTTGATTTATGTCAAAGATTATGGTATATACGAAACTTTAGGGGAAACCCGTGATGATGCAGCCGGTGAAGCTTTTGATAAAGTAGCGCGGTTATTAAAATTGGGTTATCCCGGCGGACCAATAATTGATAAACTGTCACAAACTGGTGATCCCCAAGCTTTTATATTACCAGAAGGAAAAATTTCCTTACCAGGTGGGGGTTATCATCCTTATGATTGTAGTTTTAGCGGATTAAAGACAGCAGTATTACGTTTAGTGCAGCAATTGGAAAAAGAGGGTAAAGAAGTACCAGTAGCGGATATAGTAGCTAGTTTCCAGGATACTATAGCGCGATCGCTGACCAAAAGAGCGATCGCCTGCGCTATTAATTATAAACTAGACACTATTACAGTAGGCGGTGGTGTAGCAGCCAATAGTGGACTCAGAAAGCATTTACAAGCAGCAGCCAATAAACATAGTCTTAGGGTTCTTTTCCCCCCCCTAAAATTTTGCACTGACAACGCGGCTATGATTGGCTGTGCTGCTGCTTCTCACCTCTCCCGTGGTTATACATCATCTATGACATTAGGAGTGCATTCTCGGCTCTCCCTGAACCAAGTCATGAAGTTATACGAAAATTAATTTCCAACCTATTAATAAGTAATATTAATAAGTAACAAGTAGGTGAACGGAAAAAACCGACATAATTAACGAAAAGTAAAGTTGTCCAAAACCTCTTCCCTCTTTCCTCTTCCCTGTCACCGTGGCGTAGCGCCTGTTAAGAGTTCCCTGTTAAGAGTTCCCTGTTAAGAGTTCCCTTGTCATAACGACAATAGAGACTAATAACTAATGACCAATAACTACAGACCGAATATGTTCAGCGACGGCTTCCGGTTGCTCTAACATAGCCAAATGGCCACAATCAGGAATTTCAATCACATTATCACCAACATACTGGAAAAGCCAATGAAAACTGGCCAAATGGCGGACATATTTCGGTTCCATTACCTTATCGTCAGCACCGGCTAAAAAATACACTGGCTGCTTCAATTTTGATACTAACTGAGGTAAACAGTTAATTTCTTGTTCTGTAGTAGATGCGAAAAGAGTTCCCAGAGCCGCTTCAGGATCAGCTACAATAAAATCAATTAATCTTTGACGCGTCCAATATCGCTCTAGAGGACGCAATACACTAGCTTTAGTAAATAACAAATCAATTAAGGGTATTTGCGAAAGCCAACGGGGACGGACTTGTAAAAATTTCTGTCCGGCGGCGCGGAATTGCTCAAATGCTTCTTTAAGATAAATGCCACCACCGGCATTAATACAAATTACACCTTGAATACAATCATGTAATTGAGCCGCTGTCCACAGAGCAATAGTACCACCCAAAGAATGACCTATAAGCCAAGCACTAGAAATATTCAGGTGTTTGAGAAGAACGACTAAATCTTGAGCATAAGCAAGGGGAGAATATGGAGAATCTAAAGAATCTAAAGAATCTAAAGAAGAATCAACCATGTTAGAGTGTATAGCAGTCAGTTCTATATCTGAACCTGATGTTACCTGGGACTGTGATTCACCAAACCCTCGTAAATCGTAAGATAAACACTGTAAATCTAGTGATAGACGAGAAATTACAGGTTGCCAGTATACGCGGCTATTGAGCCAACCGTGGATAAATACTAAAGTATGGGGACATGATGTCGGAGCGGTTAGCTCATAAGTATGTGGAACACCTAAGATCTCTATTGTTGCCATAGTTAAATATCGTACCCATGAATTTGGGCGCGAATAAATACAACTAAATACAAACAGGAAAAAAATAATTCAAAATTATCTATATCTAAATTCTACAGTCTATCAGTTAAATTACCTGTGATCCTGGTCTCATTGAATTGAATATTAATTGGCAGAATATAAATTTAAGCTTGTCCATGGATATAAAGTAGTGCTGAGGAAATTGGTAGGAAAAATTTGAACTTGGGACGAGTTTTATGAAGTAGTGTCAAAACAAAATGCTAAAGTTAAAGATGATTGGTAAGAAACACCCCATAACTAGCTATGGTCATAGTGATGTTAAACGTGAATCAACACTCTTAAAAAGTGGCAACCAATTTCAGTCATACTACCCGAACTGCGTTGGCATGGGTTTTTGGAAAACTTGGTTTAGCACTCCTGAATCTTTAGCGACAAATAAAACTACTGCTGTTAACGAGCATACAGCAGCAGTTGAAGGTAATTCCAGTTTAGACAAGGGTCAAATCATTTTCAGTACGGAAAAAGATATTGACCTGTATGAATTAGAAGAACTCTGTGACGCAGTTGGCTGGTCACGTCGCCCTCTGAGAAAAGTCAAAAAAGCGATTGAGCATAGTTTTCTTGTGGCCTCTATGTGGCAAGTACGAGGAAACAAAAAGCGTTTGATTGGTTTTGCCCGTGCTACCTCAGACCATGCTTTTAATGCCACCATTTGGGATGTAGTGGTTCATCCTGATTTTCAAAGTAGAGGACTAGGTAAGGCGTTAATGAAATATGTCCTCAAAAAACTGAGGAGCGAAGAAATTAGCAATGTGACTCTTTTTGCTGATGCCCATGTTGTAGATTTTTATAAAACTATGGGCTTTATGCCAGACCCTGAAGGTATCAAAGGAATGTTTTGGTATCCTCAGTAACTTGGTCATGGGGGATGAGGCATTGGGGAATAATGGGGGTAATTTAAGTGAAAATTCCGGGAAAATCCTGGTTTGTACCTGATTTCTCCCAGGATGTTTTCCATAGTCTGATTTTTTATAGATTATTGGGTTTGCATTTATTCTTTTTTGTGATATGATGAGTAAGACAAACCAAAAAAAACATAATTTAAGTTATGTAAAAATTGGTTTTGATGGATTTACGGGATGTAGCGCAGCTTGGTAGCGCGCCTGCTTTGGGAGCAGGATGCCGCAGGTTCAAATCCTGTCATCCCGATTTTATGGATATTTGACGGTGGTTGTATTCTCCTAACTCAGCAAAGTTACAAATGGAAACATGACAGCATCCAGGCAGGTTATAATCTTTTTGCGGAGCAACTTTACAAAAATTTATGAGTAATCCCCTTGTGCAAGCCTTTTTCGTAGGCAGAGCAGTAGCCGAAGTGATTAATGAGCGTGTAGAAGTCGCCTTGACTGATGCTTTGAGTGAACTGGGCAAATTTGATGCTGAAGCTAAAGAACAGCTACGCCAGTTTACAGAAGAAGTGATGGCACGAGCTAATCGGGCTGCGGAATCCTCTGCAACTGGAAAAACTACAAGTAGTTCATCTGGTGCAGATTCTTTAGACTTACAGACCGAAATTGACGAATTAAGGGCGGAAATCGCTCTATTAAGAAGTGAATTGCAGAAGTATCGCAATGCTGCAAAATAGGTAATGGG
>OMJF01000191.1 GCA_900299285.1 Anabaena sp. 54
TGTGATGGCGATCGCATCTACAGTAGCAGCAAATTCGGTAGCGGTAAAACAAAGCAGTTTATTGATGACTGTAGGATATGGTTATTTCCTCTTTCATGAGAAAAATATTAAACATAGATTGTTAGGTTGTATGATTATCATGTAAAATAATTAAACATCTGTAGAATCACTTTATGCTAAACACTTTTTCAACCCACAGGATATTTGGAGTTCTACTCACTGCTTTAATGCTCACTTCCTGCGGTGGAGGTACATCTAGTAATACTGGGGGTAGTGGAGGTACATCTAGTAATACTGGTGGTGGAGGGGGTGGAAATACTACCCCTCAAACTTTGACTGTTACAGTTCCCTCACTGGGAACAAGTTATACAGTTACTAAAAGTACAACTTTTGGAGATATCAATAGAGCGGCTACGGAGGGAGCAGGGGAGTGTGTCAACAGATTTGGTATCAGTCAAAGAAATACTACCTGTCAAGCTGAAGTGCAAGCAGCACAGCGCCAAGCACTTGCTTTTATCAACAGTTAAAGTGAAACATGAATAGGACTTACGTAAAAACAAAAGTAGGGGTAATTTATGAATTACTCTTATGCAATATTTAGAGTCGGGCTATTTCATTCTTATTTAACCCGCCTCAGAATGAATTCTGATAGCTTGCGTGGCGAAGCCATGTCTAATAGCAAAAGTCGTCTCAAGACGACTAAAGGAAAGTTTATAGTCCGTTAAAACGGACTTGAATTATTAGCCATGAAATGAATTATGGCTTACGCCACGCTACGCTATCAGTTCAGGGCGGATTATGTTTAGAATGAAATAGCCCTAATATTTAGAGTAGTAGTAGGTTGGGTAGAGCGATAGCGAAACCCAACATTTCCAAAAATAAGATTAATACGCGCACCGCAAAATTTTTATCATTAATATATGTATATCAAAATTTCCTCAATCGCTGTAACTAAATAACCAGCAAAATAATAAATGAAAAAAATAAATATTTTTACTTATATATCATTACTAGAACGATATTTAATTTCTGAAATTATTCCCATTTTATTATTTAATATTATTATTGTTACCGTAGTAACAGAATCAATTGGTATATCATTTGAGCAATTTAACTTCCTCTTTAATCAACAAATATCTTTTAATGACTTAATATATTTGCATATTCTTAAACTACCTGAATTTACTGTTATTTCTGTACCAATTTCTATTTTAATGACCACAATATTAGTTTACAATAAATTATCAAACACCAGTGAAATCATTGCTTTACAAAGCTGTGGAGTGAGTTTATATAAATTGCTATCTCCAGTTATTAACCTTAGTATTATTATCGGATTAATATTATTTATAGGCAATGATTTTATCGTTCCTGCTACTAACTATAAAGCTGCTATTACCCTGGAATCATTGATGAATATCAACCGAGAAAGTCTGAAAAATGATGATGTTGTTTATCAGGAATTAGCAAAAATAAATGAGCAGAAAATATCAAATAAAAATAAGTATCTTAAATACTTGTTTTATGCAGAAAAATTGAGCAATGGCAAAATGAGAAATGTTACTTTATTAATGGCAGATTCCCTGAGATTAAAAGTAATTATAAACTCTAAATTTGCTGCATTGTATGACTACAAAAAATGTTTTTATTTTTATGATGGTGTAAAAAGTATAATTAATCCAGATGGTTCTTATGGTGAAGCAATTAAATTTGAAAAATTGATGATTAATTTACCTAATATATGTCAGCAATTTCAACTAGATAGAGAAAAGTTAGATGATAGAGAAATGAATATATATCAGATATATCAACGATTATTAATTGCTGAAAAATTAGGAGATACAACTAAAATAATTAAGTTAAAACTTAATCTATTTAAACGATTTAATTTACCTATTTCTTGCATTGTCTTTAGTTTATTAGGTTCGGCTATCGGAATTAATTTACAACCAAGAATTAAATATAATAGTTTTAGCATAACTTTAGTAATCATTGGCTTAATGAAAATATTTGAGGCTATGATAAATGCTTTAATACTATCAGAAAATATCTCAATTTTTGCTATTTGGCTACCAAATATATTTGCTACTGGTGTGAGCTTTTATCTATTACTAAAAAAAATTAGTTAAGTTGGTAGGTTGGTTTCAATAATAAAACTCAACGTACTGCTCGTTAGTTTAGCAAACGTTGAAATTCAATGCGTTCATAGCATATCTGTGGATCAAATTGAAAGATTTTTCATGCAATAATAGAATCTAGCCGGTTAATTTGATTTTTTTCAACAATGAAAGCTGATCAATGTTGGGTTTCCTAAAGTCAACCCAACCTACATCTACATACCCAATTTACCCAGCATCATTAGGTAAATTATTAGGATCAACTCCTTGCGATCGCAAATAAGCTATTAACCTTTCTTTCTCCTGACGTTCTTGTTCTGTTCGTTGACGTTCCTGTTCAATTAGTTCTAAAGCCCAAGGTAACAAATTACCTGTTTGATCCCAGCATCGCGTTCATAATATTCTAATAATCCCCCATCTGGAGCAAAAATAATATAAATAGGAACTTGCAAAATCTGTTCATAAAAAAACCATTTTCCCGGCGGATAGGTACGTTTAAATGAATATTCTCCGCCGTCTTTTTAAAATGGTATATACATTGACACCCTACGGTACTAGTACCGCAGGGCGGAAGTCAAAGGTCAAAAGTCAAAAATAATATAGAGTAAGCTTTTTAGCGGCGGCTTCCTTTATTTCCATGGCCGGGTTGATTTCGTTTTTGGGATATGACGGTTCTATTTATTTGATGGGTTGGACTGGTGGATATGTTTTACTAGCATTATTATTAGCACCCTATTTACGGAAATTTGGTAAATATACAGTCCCTGATTTTGTGGGCGATCGCTACTATTCCAATATAGCTCGTTTGGTGGCGGTAGTTGCAGCTATTTTCATTTCTCTTACCTACGTCGCTGGACAAATGCGCGGTGTGGGCATCGTCTTCAGTCGCTTTTTACAAGTAGATGTGAATACTGGTGTCATCATTGGTATGGTTATTGTTGGCTTTTTCGCAGTTTTGGGAGGAATGAAAGGCATTACCTGGACACAAGTAGCCCAGTATTGTGTATTGATTGTGGCGTATTTAATTCCAGCAATTGCGATCGCTTATAAACTCACAGGTAATCCTATTCCCCAATTAGCCTTTACCACCAGCGATATTGCTGATAAACTCAACCTGATTCAACTAGACTTAGGCTTTAAAGAATATACCCAATCTTTTGCCAACAAGTCAATGCTAGATGTTCTTTTCATCACCATTGCCTTGATGGTAGGAACTGCTGGTTTACCCCACATTATCGTCCGGTTTTACACAGTTAAAAGTGTTCGTGCAGCCCGGTTTTCTGCTGGTTGGGCATTATTATTTATCGCCATTCTCTACACCACAGCCCCCGCAATTGGGATGTTTTCTCGTTACAATCTTATTACTTCACTGCATAATCAAGCAATTGCCGAAGTACAGAAATTCGATTGGGTAAATAAATGGGAAAAAACCAAACTTCTAGCTTTTGAAGATAAAAATAAAGATGGCCGTTTGCAATTAACTCCCAATAAAGAAACCTTTGAATTTACAAACTTAGCCAAGATAAGAAATTATCCCACCAAGAATTAGAGATATTTCCCATAGATAATTTCATTTTTCTGCGAATATCTTGAATGTTCCAGTTGGTAAGTCTAGCTAGATTTTGAGCTTCTTGTTCAAATCTCTGTTTTAAAGAACTTTTATATCTTCTCCCTGCACTACATTTAACCTGACCTGTGAATGGGTGTTGTAAAATATAACGTCCTTGAAAAAGGTCTCTTTGAGCAGTTTCTTGAAAGATCAAATCTTCAGGAAATTTATTTCTAGTATAGCGGACGTGCAAGCGAGTAATGAAAACACTACTACTGGGAAAACGAGAACGAAAACCCGGAGCTATTGGGCTATTACTATCACTATTATCACTCAACCAAAAAACACCCGCTTGTTTTAATTCTTCATTATTGAGTGGTTCAGCAGCACAAGGATCACAACTACTCATATCCCAAGCATATTCTAAAAATCCGACTTTTTTATCTTCTTTAGTGTAGGAATTTTGGAACATGGATTTATAAAAATCACCAAATTGATTTTTGACAAACACGGGAATATTCACATCTGAAGGAACTTTAACCGTGCGATAATTAGTAATTTCTGCCTGGCCTTTAGGTGAGAGAATATAAATGATTAAATCCTGTTCTTTGGTAGCGTTAACCATTCCTAAACGAATAGGTAACATAAATTTCCGTGATTCGTAGGAAATTTGTAAAGGACGCAGGAATTGATAACCTGATTCGGCAAATTTATCTAAATTGACTTTAGCAACAAAGAATTTCATTGCCGAACGAATGTAGGGTTTGAGTAATTCCTTTGCACCTTGAGGAATTTTATAATTATTGCGATTTAACCAAGTTTCTAAGCCACCAGATTCTTTAGCACTGAGGATCACAATATCATATTCACCAACATTAAATTTGGCTTCAACAGTGACACCTAAACTGCTATCTTCCTTCGTACTATTATCTGATATGGCTGCGCTTTGCATTGGTCGCATTTCGTTTATTTTATAAACTGGGGCGCAGGGGTCAGAATCAAAATATTCTACTAATCTTGGGGCGCTAAAAGCATCTAATCTTTCAATAATTTTTGGTTCGGCTACATGAACTTGTTCTTTTTGTAATATTGTGGGAACAGGAACAACAATCGCAAAATCTTTAACATCACCTTGAAAATCGTTAGCCATTGTTAAAACCGTGCGATTTCCGTCTCTAGCAATTATGACTTGAGAAGCTTGGTTATAGAGTTTTGTATCGGCTTTAGCCACATAAAACCCACAAAAAGCCCAGGCTGTAGGTGCGAAACACAGCACCGCTAAAAGTGCAGATACTAAGGGCATAAATAGACGAATTTTTTTCATTTTGATGCCTTAATTAATTTTCAATTCTGCTTTATTCCACCAAGAAAATCTAGGGCTAAACCAAGATTTATCTAATAAAATAGTCAAGGGTGCAAGGGCAAATAAAGCCCAAAAAACAGCGGTAGGAAGAAAGAGATAATTCCGCAAAATAAAGGTTAATAAAGCAATACATACTGCCCAGATTATTCTACTAATACGGGCGTTGGGAATTGAACGCGGATCTGTCACCATAAACAGAGAAAATAACACTAAAGATCCACTCATTAAATGATGAAAATAAACGTCCCATGTCCAACCTAACCAAAGATTTCTCATGGCTGCTAAGAGGGAATAAGCACCTAGAAAAGCGGCGGTAGTATCCCAACGACCAACGCGCTGTAAAATCATTCCTCCAGTCCCCGCAAATAATAGCGCGTACCACCATTCTTCCCCCCATTGTCCTGGGGAAACCCAAGCATCATTAGTGAAGCTAAGAACAGCAATAATGCCAAAATTAGCAGGATTAAAAAAATGCTTTTCCCGATATTGAAAGATAAATTTACTTGCTATGGCTGCAAATCCAGCTAAGGCCATGGTTGGCCAATGATCAACCCGTAATAATAAACTTAGTCCTAAGGAGGTAATGAGGGGACTACGAATATTAATTGGTAAAATTCTGTTTTGGGATTTAGTGATTAATGAAAAGATAATTTGTGTTATTATGCAGGAAGCGATCGCTACAATCACAAATTCTGGATGTAATGTCCAGTCTCGCGTTAAAACTCCTAAAATCAGAAATAAACTCAGAAACAGAATTTGATAATCTCGAACATCTTTGAATAATATCATCTTCATTCCACTGATTACTCACAGCTTTTCTTCTAGTTTAAATCACTGTTGTCATAAATTAGGTTGTTGTTACAGTTTTTGTAACAAACGGGACTTACACAGCGGGAAAAACCAACTACTTGAGGACAACATTGGAGAGTAGTTTAATACCCACAATTAAACTGGTATAAATAAATACAGGTAAGCTAATGGTAATATTGGCAAAATGTCGGCTATTCATTCATGTTATGGTAGGTAGCAACCGCAGAGGGTGAAATTCGATTTAAATACCGGAAAATCCAATATTTGAATATAGTATCTAAAATCACGGGAAATGTGGCAATAAATAAGAAAATAAAATCACGATTAGCTGGTAATCCCCAATGTCGTGATATCCCTTCTAAAAGCACTTCCCAACCGTGGGGAGAGTGAAATCCAACGAAAACATCAGTAAATAAAATGATGATAAATGCTTTAGCACTATCACTTAAACCATACACTACGTTATCAATAAATTCTTTGAGTACAGCAATGGAAGATTTACTCATTAGTAACAACACTGTGAAACTAATTACTGCACAAATATCAGCAAATACATTTTTAATTGCATTATCACTTTCTTGACGAAATTCCTCTTTTACTTCCTCCGCTTTCTCTTTCATTTTCTTTTCTAATTCTTCAGACCCTAGCGGAGGTGCATTAGTAATTAATGCTTCAAATTTAATTCTTTCTTCAAACCTTTGTAATTTTAATAGTCCTTCTTCTTCCATTTCTGCATTTAAGAAAACTTCCGCTTTTTCTTCATTGCGAAAATGTTCTACCAATGGTCCAACAATTACAGCTTTGGAAATTTGATGAGTCAAAAGAGGAACGATAATAAGTAGTAGTATAAATCGAATGGAGATAATACTTCTTTTTTGTGCTTGACGGAAATTCTTAACTACGTCTTGCTCAGAAGCCGGATCTAATTCTACTTGTAGTCGAGTGATAGTGTTGAAAATTGAACGGGGTAAAATTCCTGTAGTATTAGCTTTTCCTTTTCTGATATTTTGGTTAGATTTACTTGGTGTTTTGGGTGTGAATGATTGAGAATTAACTAAATCTGCGGGGACTTTAATAGGTTGAGAATTGGGATTTTCATAATTTTTGTATATATCATTATTATTGTATTTAGAGGTAACTTGGTCAATAAATTCTAGTTTCTCTAAAATTAATGCTGGACTAGTATATTCTATACCCACTTTCATGGCAGCTTTTTGCTTAGATTCATTAGCAAACCACTGACTCGCTTTAAACTCTGTCAGCCGCATTTCCACAGTTTTTAATAACTTTTGCAAATCTGTCTCAAAATAATCCATGACACTACTACTGTAGGTGGTAGACTCGCCATCTATTTTGTTACCATGGAAATGTTTTTCTTCAATTCCCTGGATTTTTATAGCTGCTTGATAAGCTGCTTCTAAGGAACGCTCTGGTGTCAGTAGATACCATCTGTAAGCAGCTAGTAAAAAAGGGTATATTTTTTGTTTAAACACGGTATTTTTCATTGAGACCATGATTTGGCATTATCCACTAAACTATTAAACTTAAATTAACCTAAAAGATATGGTTTCTTCTATTTGGATTTTTGGTACTAGTCGCAGTGGTAAAACTACTCGCTTGCTAAATCAGTTTAATGCCTGGTTGCAAATAAAAGACAGTAAGTTGTCCAATTTATTTGACAACCCTATAGATCCAACTGCAAATTTACACCAAAGAGAACCAGGTGTTTTATTACTAGCTGCTAATGATGACAACAGACGAGAATTAGCTGATAGAGTTACTACTTTGACTTTAGGAAAATCTCCTATTCGCGTTAAAACAGCTTTGGGGTTTTTTCAAGATGAAGTAATTTTATTTTGGCCATTATTAATTGATTTATTGTCAATAAAAGCACAATTTCCGGTTAGATTACGTCCAGAAACGGAACAAGAATTAGCGACAAAACTCTGGAGTTCTCATTTAAACTCAGATATTTTGCGGCGTGTCGGTATAAATGAGTATCGTTTAGTTAGACGAATACTGGATTTATGGCAATTAGCAGCTTATAGCGGTGTACCCTGTGAACATATTCCCCAAATATTGCACAGTGGTATAGCAGATAATTCTATCAATTTAGAACCGGAATTTTTGGGTTCTTTACTACTAAATTGGCGAAATTGGTGTTTAGAACGGGGTTTATTGACTTATGGGCTAATTACCGAGCTATATAACCAAAAATTATTAACTCATGGTGACTATCAGCAGTATCTCAAGCAACGTTATCACGGTATCATAGCAGATGATGTGGATGATTATCCGGCGATCGCTGCTAATTTATTTGAATTTTTGTTAAATACTGGTGCTGTGGGAGCGTTTAGCTACAATCTTCACGGATCAGTCCGCTGGGGTTTGGGGGCAGATCCTCAGTATTTATCCAGATTAACTAATTATTGTCAAGTAGAGAATTTAACTAAGCCACATCCCCAGAGTTTGGGATATTTTTTCACTGAACAAATGGTAGAATTGGTAACACATCCCATGACGATGTTGAGTTTACCAAGTTCTGTACAGCCTGTCCAAACTACTTCCCGCGCTGAGTTATTACGTCAAACAGCCCAGATAATTATTCATGGGGTCAAATCCGGGAAAGTAGGGGCAGATGAGGTAGCAATTATTGCACCAGGACTAGATGCGATCGCTCGTTATACCTTGGTAGAAATATTAACTAAACAAAATATTGAGGTAGAATCACTTAATGAACAACGCCCGTTAATTAGTGTATCAGTAGTTAGAGCCTTACTAACATTAATAGCTCTAGTTTACCCTGGTTTGGGGCGTTTGGTGGATAGGGACGCAGTGGCAGAAATGTTGGTTATTTTAAGTCAATATCAAACTCCAGAGGGGGAGAAACAGGAATTTCATCATTCTAGAATAGATCCGGTGCGGGCTGGCTTAATAGCAGATTATTGTTTTGTTCCTCACCCCCACACAGCCGATTTATTACCAGTGAAAACCTTTGCACGCTGGGATAGAATTGGTTATATTGCGACTCAGGCTTATGAACAAATATTACAATGGATTGTCCAACAGCGGCAGCAATATCACCAGCAACTTCTTCTCACTCCCGTTTTTCTCTTATACAAAGCTATTCAAGACTTTGTGTGTAAGGATAAAAATCCTTCATATCAGGAATTAGCAGCATTGAGAGAATTAATAGAAACTGCTCAACATTATTGGGAAATAGATAGTCGCTTAAAACAAACTGATTCCCTATTACTTTCACTGCATACGCCAGAAACACTTAGCATTACCATTGCAGAATTTATTCAACTACTGCAACGGGGAACGATTACTGCAAATCCTTATCCGGTGCGCTCTATCGGTAGCAATAGAAAAAGTGTAACTTTAGCGACCATATTTCAATACCGCGCTAGTAAAAAAAATCACCGTTGGCATTTTTGGTTAGATATTGGTTCACCCCTGTGGACAAAAGGTGGCGCGGCTACTTTATTCGGCGCTAATTTATTTTTACAGCATAGACTAGGAAAACCTTGGACAGCAAAAGATGAACAATTAGCCGCAGCACAAAGATCACAAAGAATTATCGCCGATTTACTCGCGCGTGTGTCTGATAAACTGTATTTGTGTCACAGTGATTTAGCCGTAAATGGACAGGAACAAATCGGACCTTTGTTACCTTTGGTTTATGCTTGTGAGTCGGTGTAAATAATTACAACATCGCATTTTTGCAATCAAATACCTTGTCATGTATTTTTGGCGTTGGTGAATGAAGGTATGATTTTTTCTCACGCAGAGGCGCACAGGACTTCTGAGAGTAAGAGTTTAAGAACTAGAATATTTGATTTTTGGCGTTGGTGAATGAAGGTATGATTTTTTCTCACGCAGAGGCGCAGAGGGCGCAGAGAGTAAGAGTTTAAGAACTAAAATATTTGATTTTCGGGTTGATCATGTTCTGTATCAATTATATCTATATCTAATGTTTGCAGTAATTCATCAAAGGGAAATAACTCTAGATTATTTTCTTGGTTATCGGGTAGTGTTTCGCAATTAGAATTAATTGTTTCCACTTGCATTAATTCCCAAATTTGATTTTGTAATAAATCCCGTTCCTCTTGTAATAGGGAAATTTGATTTTGCAATTCATTGATTTCAGATTGTTGTTCTAATGTCTTGATTTCTAAAGTATTGATGGTATTTTCTAGATTATTTCTGCTTGTGGTTATCTGTGTTAGTAAATCATTTTGTTTGCTAATTTCTATCTCTTGATTTTGAGCTTCTACTCTCAGTTCATAAAGTTTTTCCTCTAGTTGCGGTTTGAGTCTTCCTAGCAAAATTAGATCATTTTCTAGTTCTTTTTTTTCTTGTTTGTATATATCAATTTGAATTTGAATTTGTTTGATTTCGGCGCGAGATACGTTACAATTTAGTTCTAATCTTCGCTTGTCTAAAATCAGATTATTGTAGCTATTCTTCAGTTCTATATGACTATTTTCTAACTCATTAAATTCATTTTTAAGATTATGAACTTCAGATTCAAGTTGCTTCTTTTGAGCAGCAAATGTACCTATATCTCGATGTAAACTATCCCTTTGATTCCGACAATCTCCAATTTGTTTTTCTAGTTGTTGAGTTTCTGTATACAATAAATTTTTATATTCTTCTAATTGCTCTATTTCTCTGAAAATGCGGGATTTCAATGCTTCCAAATCCCGAATACGTCTCCGCAAAGAACCAACTATCTTTAATTCATCAGTTCTCCGGCGTTTATCAACAAGAAATGCGGCTGAATATGTCGCTAAAACTGTTATTATCCCAGAGAGAAAAGCTTTAGAAAAATCCCAGTTGGGGACAAGACTTAATCCAAAACTGACACTAAAAGCAGCTATTCCTAGTACGACTTGATGACTCACTATTGCTGGTGGCATTTTGCGAGGTCTTAGTGTAGTCAAATTGTGAGCATGATTAGTAATTAAAGTCATTCTTTTTCTTTGTAAATATACAGTTATAATCTTGCTGGGATTTTATGATTATAAACCTTAATCATAACTCTGTAATTAGACTTTTATTTTCACCAAATACAGCTAAATCTGCCTTTAAAAAGTCAATAAACTGTCTTGCTGTTCGGCCGGAACGTCCATGATGACGAGTTGCCCATTGTAAAGCTTTATATTCTAAATCCTCGGGAGCAATACTGATGTTTTTCGCTAGGTGTTGGACAATTTGTAAGTAGGTTTTTTGATCTGCTGCTTCAAAGGTTAATGTTAGACCAAAGCGATCGCTAAAAGACAACTTTTCCTCCATTGTATCCCATCCATGAACTTCATTGTTATCCTTGGGCGCTGGTCTATCCGTGAAAAATTCCCGGATTAAGTGCCTACGGTTAGAAGTAGCATATACAACTACATTTTCTGGTCTAGCAGTTACATTTCCTTCTAAAACTACTTTCATCATTTTAAAGGCATCATCATCTTCTTCAAAGGATAGATCATCAACAAAGATAATGAATTTCTGGGGAACTCCCCGCAACTGTTCGACAATTTTCGGTAAATCTGGCAATTCTGACTTAGAGACTTCTATTAACCGCAGCTTTCTATGACTATACTCATTTAATAAGGCTTTGACTAAAGAAGATTTGCCCGAACCACGACTACCATACAGTAATACGTGCAGTGCTTTTTCTCCTGACAGTAAAAACTCTGTATTTTTGACTAAAGCATCTTTTTGCCATTCGTAACCTACCAAAGTAGACAGTCTCACTGTATCCGCATAAACAATACCCACCAATTGCCCATTTTGCCAACGAAAAGCATGGTATTGAGCAAATAAACCGCTACCATGTTGCCCATAATAAGCAGCTAAATCTTCTACAGCATGACCCCAATTTTCTAACTGGGAAATAAATGTTATTATATCCGTCTCTATGCCTACTGTTTCCGGTTCTCGATACCAGACCACAGGGGAAATGGGTAAATGAGTCGCCATTTGCACCCACTCGCTCAAAACTGCACTATTACATTCATACAAACTTTGTAATACTTGTAAATCATGGCGCACCGCAGCTACTAAAGCTGGAGGTAATTTGCTAAATTCCTGCTGTTGTGCCAATTTGCTAAAAGCATTATCCGCCCTGAGAATTTGCTTAATTAGGTATTCTTCCCAGGTTTGATTACCGCTGGTTAAAACTTGGAAATAATTACCGTAGGCTTGCAGACAGTCCCGACCGTCTGTATCAGTGTAACGGATAGTTTGTAATAAATTCAGAAAACTTTTGCCTACGTCGCTTTGTAGTACAGATTGGTACAGTAAAAGGGAGGCGGCTTGGCGTTGCAGAAATTGAACTGCTGTATAAGATGTAGTATTCGATGTCAGCATTGCTAGATGATTCATCAGTGAACTGGGTAAATTGTCTCCGATCATGAATTTAAGTATACTACGCAAATAAAATCAGGACTAAGGGAATCTCAAAAAAATAAATTATCCCATTTTGTGCCATGGGCTTCTAGCCCTCCGGGTTTCAAAGCCAGTTAAAATACTTATCCCGATACAAAACTTATGCTGACAGCAACAAAAGTATAACCATTTGTATATTAAAGTAGAAAGTATTGGGGATAACAGTAAACTAATACTTGTTGCCCATAGGATAAATTACTCACATACATATAGGAAATATGAATCACTAACGACTGTAAGTAACCGTTGTTTTTCCCAGATATGTACTACCAATTATTTAGGGAATAGTCATGTTATTATTCAAGCTGCAAAGCTTTACTATAGGCATTGTAAATATTTTATAGTTTCTTGCGTAGACTTGAAAGCAAAAATAGCTAATATTGCCATTTTGGCAGGTCTTTATAGCACCGATGGGATATTAGTAGATAGTAGCAACAGTTCGGAAATTCTTTAGCATTAACTAAAAACTGCTACAGCTATCCCAATCTTGATCGCAGAAATTGTTTGTCCATTTCAATAACTAGGAAATAATTAATGTTATCATCATTATCTTCTCAAAATGTTATTCAGTATCTACAACAAGCAGGGCTATGTAGCCCTGATGATAACAATGTAGATAAATCTATCTTGCCAGAAAATAACCATAAAAATTGGAATTTACTAGTAATTTTGGCAGATAATCGCCAACTGCTGATTAAACAAGAAAGAAAAATTAATCATGATTTTAATTCCCATGAACTCTTTAATGAGTGGCTATTTCACCAGTTATTAGAAAAATTTCCAGTGATTGGTAATATTGGGGCGATCGCATCATCATTGCTACACTTTGATCAGGAAAATTCTATCTTTGTGCGTAGCTATTTAAGCGAATATGTGGAACTAGAAAGATTTTATCAACACAGCAGTATCTTCCCCGCAGAGATTGCCAGCGCGATTGGTACTACGTTAGCAGGGTTACATCGAGCCACGTTCAATAAACGTGAGTATCGTGATTTTATGTCCACTGCTCCCGCAGGACAATTTCGCTATAATTTTTACAATCCTGTCCAAGGACTGCCATCAATAAATCCAGAAACATTTGGTATAATTCCCACTGAAGCGTTACAGTTTTATCTTCTTTATCAACGTTACGAAACTTTAGAATCTGCTATTGCTGATTTAGCATATCAATGGCAACCATGTTGTTTAACTCACAACGATTTACAATTAAACAATATTTTGGTTCATTCTCGATATCAACAATTAGATAATTGTTTAATCAGATTAATTGACTGGGAAGCTTGTGGTTGGGGAGATCCAGCTTTTGATTTAGGAACTCTATTAGCAAGTTATTTAAGAATTTGGTTATCTAGTTTAATAGTAGATCCAACATTAGAATTAGAAGAATCTTTAAATTTAGCCATGATTCCTCTAGAGGTATTACAACCTTCAATCTTAGCTTTAATTCGGTCTTATCTTGAGTCTTTCCCTAGTATTTTAGAATATCATCATGACT
Organism: Anabaena sp. 54; assembly: GCA_900299285.1. Classification (GTDB taxonomy): domain Bacteria; phylum Cyanobacteriota; class Cyanobacteriia; order Cyanobacteriales; family Nostocaceae; genus Dolichospermum. The sequence goes on from OMJF01000191.1 coordinate 13,785, forward strand.
TTATTGTCCGGGTAATTAAGTTTGCAGGTTTAGCATTAATTCAACAAATTCCAAACATAATTCAATGCCAAAAATCCTTTGATAATAGGGACTTATGTCAGATCGAAATTGCTAAAAGTCTCTTGACTATTCCTGAACAATCAGTATTAACTATTTTTGGCATATCTGAATCGGAAATTTTGCAATCTTTAGCCAGAATTAAAAAACTCCCTCAACCCCATAAACAACAAAAATTAGTCCGTCTTTATTACGAAAAAACTCGTCTACGCGGTTGTTAGTAATATTCATATTTTCCTTTTTTACACATATACTCTTCTAAGGTTTGAGGTGCAAAAATAGTTAATGATCAATGATTATAATCATCACAATCAAATTGTAAATTCATTATTCGATATTGCCAGTAATATCCAGATTCAATCTAATTTCTGTATTTACCACCCCAATTATCAACCTTTTGCTTTACCCGCTAACATAGCAAATAGGTTTGAACAAAACTCATCTTCTTTAAAACATAAGTATTTGAACATACTTCTCAGAAATTTTATCTATGGTATTTATTATAATGGCTCAATGCAAACAGTTTTAGCAGCTAATAATAATCATCATAGTTGCCAATGTCGGCTAAATTTATCAGAAAATAACAGTTTAGGTGTAGATATAGATTTCTATGAACAACTACATCATAGCAATCATGGTACAGGTTATTATGAACCCAATTGGCAGATTTTGAGAATCGAACCTGATGGTAGTATGGCCGTTAAAAAAGATGGTTTAACACTATATATTGAACCAGAACATCATCTAAAATCTCCAAGAAAGTCGTTTAAAATTGGGAAATTAATATCAATATGGATGCCTAAAAATCGCCTAGAAAATGGCTGTTATGTAGCATTAAGTAACTTAGGCATGGCAAATCAAGATAGACAAAATAATGATTTAGGAGGAGGACGAATTTACTTTAATTTTACATCAGCCGGAGCGATCGTTTTCATGGAAAGCTTAACGCAGGCATTAAATAATGCGGCTATTTCCTTTAGTTTTCATGTTCTTTATAATCCCGCTGTCTATGGGCGTTATGATGCAGGTGTTCTGCATTTTGAACGCCAAAATTACCCCACAATTAGAAATATTCTTCAAGAGATTTATCAAGAACATCACGCTTATTTTCAGCCCGAAATTCCCATATTTACTAAATTCCTAGCACCAGGATTAGGGTTAGCAGAAGAACCATATCAAAAATTTGCCCCTCAAGAAAGTTTTGGCATGAACCGTTGTCAAATTGTCGCTAATGCTTTATTAGAATCTTGGCAAAAAGGTAAAAATGCTCTTGAAGAAAGAATAGAAATCATTAATCAACACTTTACAAAACATTTAATTGATATGCACCATCCCTATCTTAATCCTGCTTCTGAAGATATTTATCAGCCTTTAAGCTGATTTTATCAAGGGCATTGCTGAATTGAGGTATGAAAATCAAATATTCTAAATATTCTAGTTATTAAACTCTTACTCTGGAGCGTCTTGAGCGCCTCTGCGTGAGAAAAAATCATACCTTCATTCACCAACGCCTTATCAAGAATAATTAACCGCAGATTAACACTTTCTAAATATGGACGAATTTGTGAAATTAATCATTCCTTGTGGTTGATTAGGACTATAATTATTTATTGTAGTTTACAATAGCAGCTTTGATTTTAGGGAATTCAACATGGCTTTTACATATTACTACACTGTAAAATTTCAAGATACTGATGCGGCTGGAGTAGTTTATTTCGCTAATGTTCTCAGAATTTGTCATGAAGCTTACGAGGCTTCATTAGCAGCTTCTAATATTAATATTAGATCATTTTTTACTAATCCGTCTTTAGCTTTTCCTATTGTTCATGCTAATGTAGATTTTTTACGTCCTATATCTTGTGGTGACAATTTAGTGATTAGTTTGTTACCAGAAAAAATAGGTTTGGATAAGTGGGAAATTATTTATGAAATTACAGTAGATGATGTAATAGTTGCTAAGGCAATTACTAGGCACGTTTGTATTAATGTTAGTAGTAGAATTAAGCAGGAATTACCACATTATATGAATAATTGGTTGGAAATGAACCGCACAGACGCAGAGATATCACAGAGAAGAAGATCCAGGGCAGAATTTATGTAATTTTATGTAATTCAGGACTTATGCAAAATATCCCCGACTTCTTTCAAGCAGTCGGGTATCTCAAGTATTATGTTTTTATTATGTTTTTATTATGTTTTTATTATGTTTTTAGAAAATCCTCAGCTATTTTTTGCATTTCTTGACGATTAATTTTACCTTGGTTGTTACGGGGTAATTTGGCTAGGGAAATCCAATATTTGGGAATTTTGAATTTACTCAGTTGATTTTTTAGTTGGGTTTGAATTTCTCTAGGGGAAATATTTTTATCTTTGGGAATATAAATAGCTGTTAATGCTTGTCCCCAATGTTTATCAGTTATTCCAATTACACAAACATCAATTACCATTTGAGTTTTTCTAATCGCTGTTTCAATTTCTAGGGGGTAAATATTTTCCCCACCTGTAATGATTTTGTCGCTATTTCTGCCTATAATATGTAAATAGTTTTGATCGTCTAAAAATCCCATATCATCAACTACGAAATTATTTCTATTTTCCCACATTTGTGGATAATAACCTAATGCTAATGATTTACTTTTAATATTTATAACTCCTGGTTGATTATCAATCATGATTTTAGCATGAGGAAGAATTTTACCACTATTAAATTTACCTTTTAAAAATTCATCAGGTTTAAGAGTTGCAATTTGAGAAGCGGTTTCTGTCATTCCATAAGTAGGCGCTAATCTAATTTGATGAAGTCTCGCTTTTTCTAATAGTTCTTCCCAAGGTGGCGCACCTCCTAAAAAAACCGTAGTAAATTTTGATAGCCATTGGGTTAATTCTGGACTTTGCAGGAGTTTTTGTAATTGGGTAGGAACTAAAGATATAAAAAATTCTGCTGGGTTAATATTTGGTATTTCACAAGTTTCTAATTTTTTAGATGTGGTAATTACTAATTTACCTCCCGTTGTCAAAGAACGCATAAATTGCATTAATCCACTCACATGATATAATGGTAATATACAAAATGAATTAACTGAATTTATGGCAAAATATTCTGTAAATCCTTCCACGGAAGCGGTTAATGTTTCCCATGTATGAATAGCAAATTTAATCTTTCCTGATGTACCGCCAGTAGGAATCATAATAGTATGATTAATTGGTAATTTATAATTAGTAATTACTGGTGTTGAAAAGTTATTTTCTCTTCCTAAAACTAGATCTGGTTGGACTAAATTAAAAACTTGTTCCCATTCATCTTTACCCCAATCTGGGTTACAAAGAAAAACTGGACATTTAGCCGCACAAGCAGCAATAAAACTGGCTATAAATCTCACTGTTGATCTTTCCGCAATCATGATTTTTGGAGTTGACAACTGGGCTTTTTTAAAATTTATTTTTAAATATAATTCTGCTGCTATCTGTGGTAATTCCTGGCTATGATCACAAATCAGCCAATTATGATTTCGGATATGATCTAAAAGGTTTTCCATAGATTTTCTAACCAGTTTGCTTCCTGTTCTTTAAAAAAGTGATTAATACCAAAACCAACAGCACGGTTATTTGTAGATAATTCTGCTGCTAATTGTAATGCGGCTTGTCTGCCAATTTCAGTTTCAAATACAGATGAAAATACAACGTCAATTTGATGTTTTTTGCAAAACTCTCTTAACTTAAATGGTGAACCAAATATTGCGGGTTTAATCACAAAAATTCCTCCCCAACCCTGTTGAAAGCATGATTCTAATTGTTGGTGATTGGCGATAGATTCATCTAAGGCTATAGGGGTAGAATACAAATTACTTAATTCCTGCATTTCTTGAAATTTATTTGGTGGTAACGGTTGTTCGATAAATTCAATTTTAGGTAAGAATTGATCACACTTATTTAACCATAATTCAGCTTGTTTATAAGTAAGTCCACCATTAGCATCTAAACGTAATTTGGCTGAATTTGGTAAACTGGAAATTAGTAAATCAAATATTTCTAACTCCTTATTTATATCATCAACAGCAATTTTCCATTTGAATGTTTTATATCCTTCTTCCCATAAGCTATTCCATTGATTTAAAGCTAATTTTCCCGCTGACAATAAGCCACTGTAGGTAAGATTAGTACCCGGCGATTGGAAATCATGGCTACACAGACGAAACCCACCTGCGTGGGTTGAAGATTCAAAAGCAAATTGACAAGCTGGTAAGTTATCGGGAATACTGAAAATTATCTCTTTAGTAATTTTTTTTGGAAGTTGACGACAAAAATCTAAAGCTTGTTCTATGGTTTCTGAACCAAACCAAGAAATGGGAGAAATTTCTCCCCAAGTAGCTTGATTTTCTTCATTAATTAAGCGAATAATTACGCTTTCGCGGATTTCCCAAACCCCATGATTAGTAATAATAGGATTTGTAAATTTTTGCCTAAAGTAACGAAAAGAAAATTGATAAATCATTAGGTACTTGCAAATAAAACAACTCTGAATCTCTGATTTTTCCTTGTCCTCTGTGTCTCTGTGGTTTTTTCATTATTTAGATTTAGATAACTTATTTCCTCAAAGTTCTTTAACCCAATATAAATCCTAAACCCAAAAATAAACAACTGAAAAAATGAACATTGACAGCTATAAATTTAGAATTACTAACTTGATCTGGTTGGTTGTGATTTTTTAAAACGTGACGACATAATTTCACTGCAAAAGGTAAACTTAGGAAACTTAATAATGTCCAAATTGGGAAAATATTCAAGATGACAAACAGCAATACTAAAGGATAAATAATAGTAGTAAATACGACTAAAACCTTTGCACCTCTTTGAGTTCCTAAGCGGACAATTGGAGATTTTTTTCCTGCGGCTATGTCATCTGCAACTTGATGAAAATGAGAACAAAATAGAATTAAACTGGTAACAATTCCTAAAATTACCGAAGTTGCTAAATTTGTACTAGACCAAGTTTGAGTTTGGCTATAATAGGCAGCGCCCATACCCAAAGGACCAAAGGCAAAAAAGCAGAGAATTTCACCTAAACCTTGGTATCCTAGACGAAAAGGAGGACCTTGGTACATATATCCCAAACCGCAACATAATAGAATTATACTGATAATTGTTGGATCTTTCTGTAAAATAGCGATCGCTATTATTCCCAACAAACCCAAACCTAAACACAAGTTTCCCAGCCAAAACATTAAAGTTTTATTACCAGTTAAATTAACTAATGAATGATGTTTATTCTCATCAATTCCTGTTTCCGCATCAAATACATCATTACTAATATTTTCCCATGCTAAAATTAAAATTGACGCAGCAATAAACAGAGAAAATATTGTGAGATTAAAGATCTTTGTTTCCTTAAATGCTACAGCCGAACCTACCCAAATCGGCATAATAGCAACACTGTACATTGGCGGTTTAATTGCCGCTATCCATAGTTTACCTTGATGTGGTGAAATTTGATTTGAAGTCATCGGTTTTAATTAGTTAAATTACCAGAATTTTAGTTGTCAATTAGATCTTATAATTTTATACGGCACTTGACCAGTCATTTTAGATTTGAGATTTGGCTTGTTTATCTGTTTATATCCTACTCTTGTCGGTGTAATCAATCTAAAATTGTTTAACTTTGGTAAATTACCAAAAAATGCTAATTTTATGACTATAGGTTCACATCCTACAATAAAATCTGCTATTTTGCTACCAAAACAGGATGAACCACCAAATCACCCTTAGTCTATGCTGGTTAATGGTAACTTAATTATGTTACCTATAGAAATACCACCATGATTTATGGCATTTTAGGAAGATAACTTAATAAAAATTAACTTATACATCCATGACCATTTCACCATGTCGCAGCCACACCTTTGTAGACTACAAATACCTCAATCAATTACTATTAGAGGTTAAAGAGAATTGTCGTCGTCATAATCATAGTAAAATTGTTAGTATTCCCCTGGAAATTGGTTTAGTTGACCCTTTGCTGGTTTTCGATAAATTTAGTCAAAAAAACACCAAAAACTTTTATTTTGAAAATAGAAGTAATGGTGAAGCGATAGCCGCAATTGATACTGTAGATAAAATAGAAGTTTTTGGTATAAATAGATTTATAAAATCAGAAGAATTTATCAAAAATTGTCTGAAAAATATAATTTCTATTTCTCTGCAAAATCAGACTTTTTCCCAACCTCATTTTTTTTGTACTTTCAGTTTTTTTGACCAGCATGAACAAGCTGACTATCCATTTGCTTCTGCTACGGTTTTCTTGCCTTGTTGGCAAATTGTATTAAAAAATAATTGCTGCACATTAATAATGAATACAATTATTAATTCTCAGGTAAATATTACCAAATTATTAGATAATTTACAAGGCCATTTAGAAATTATTAACTCTTTGAGAAATTACTCGATAAGTATTGATAAATTTGCCTTAAATTGCTATAGAAAAATTACTAAAAATGGTGATAAATTTAAAAATTCAGTCTCATCAATTTTAGAAATTATTCAGTCTCAACATTTAAGAAAAATTGTTTTAGCTGATACTTTAGATGTCACCAATAATCAGGATTTTAACTTATTACAATCTTTAAATAATCTGCGTCAATTACATCCTAATTGTCATGTGTTTTCTACCAGTAATGGTCAAGGACAAAACTTTATTGGTGCTAGTCCAGAACGGTTAATTAGTATTCACAAACAACAGTTAATTACTGATGCTTTGGCAGGTTCAGCACCCAGAGGTAAAACACCTATAGAAGATGCTGCAAATGCTAACAACTTAGTTAATAATACTAAAGAAAAACACGAGCATAAACTTGTTCTGGATTTTATTACTCAACATTTATCTCAACTAGGTTTATTCCCTCAAGTTTTATCTCCCAGACTCAGACAATTATCCAATATCCAGCATTTATGGACACCAATTACTGCTGTAGTCCCAACTAATATTCATCCCCTACAAATCATTTCTAAACTGCATCCCACACCAGCAGTTGCCGGTGCAGCTAGAGATATTGCTTGTAACGAAATTCGCCGTTATGAAAATTTTGAAAGAGGTTTATATGCAGCACCCTTAGGTTGGGTAGACGCAGAAGGAAATTGTGAATTTATTGTCGGAATTCGTTCGGCTTTAATTAATGGTAATTATGCTAGACTTTATGCAGGTGCGGGAATTGTTGCTGGTTCAGATCCTCAAAAGGAATTTGCAGAAGTGCAACTCAAACTACAAGCTTTATTAAAAGCCTTGGTTTAACATTCTTATGATTACCTCGTTTCTAGATTCTCCCCCCGTCACTAACCACACAGGCCGCAATAACCATTCCCAGTCAAAAACTGGGAACTTTAACAAAAATATGATTATAAATCTCGATGAATAAATGATTTTGCATTTGCACCAGTGTAAGTTTTCACAATATGTCCATTACCAGACATTTGATATTTATATGTGATCAAACCCTCCAAACCAACAGGTCCACGAGGTGGCATTTGTTGGGTACTAATTCCCACTTCTGCACCAAAACCATAGCGAAAACCATCAGCAAATCGAGTAGAACAATTATGATAAACTCCCGCTGCATTTACTAACCCTTGAAAAATTTCTGCTGCTGTGATATCTTCTGTAATGATTGCTTCTGTATGCCGAGAACCATAATTATTAATATGGGATATTGCTGCTGTTAAAGAATCCACAATTTTAATGGCTAAAATTAAATCACTGTATTCTGTTCTCCAGTCTTCTTCTGTGGCGGCGGTAATATTAGGTAAAATCTGTAAACTGCGTTCATCTCCTCTTAATTCTACATTTTGTGCTGCTAAAGCTGCGGCAACTTGAGGAAGAAATTCCCCGGCAATACTACTATGAATTAGCAATGTTTCAATGGCATTACAAGCAGCAGGATATTGAATTTTAGAATCTACAGTAATATTAATAGCTTTGTCAATATCCGCTTTTTCATCTACATAAATATGACAAATTCCATCAGCATGACCTAATACCGGAATTCGAGTATTATCCTGCACAAATTTCACAAAAGCATTAGAACCCCTGGGAATAATTAAATCTACATATTTATCTAATTGCAACAGTTCTAATATTTCTTCTCTGGTTGTTAACAATTGCACCGCGTCAGTATTAACCCCAGTCTGAGATAATCCTTGTTTAATAGCTTTAACTATCGCTTCGCAAGAATTTAACGCTTCCTTACCACCCTTGAGAATTACACCATTACCTGATTTAATTGCTAAAGAAACAATTTGAATAGCCGCTTCAGGACGCGCTTCAAAGATTACTCCTAAAACACCTAATGGGCAAGTGATACGTTTAAGAATTAAACCACTGTCAATTTCTCGATTAATTTGTATCTGGCCAATTGGATCATCTAGTTTACCAACGTCTCGCACACCTGCGATCGCATCTCTTAATTTATGTTCATCTAGCTGCAACCTTTTGTAAAGAGGTTTAGCGATTCCAGCCGCTGTTGCAGCTTGACAATCAGCCAAATTTGCTTGCAGAATATCATCCTTAGCTGATTCTAACCCCTGAGCGATCGCTTCAATCGCTTGATTTTTCCCTTGAGAGGAAAGAAAGGCCAGCTTACTTGCAGCTTGACGAGTTTCTTGAGCAATAGCACGTAGAGAAGAAGCAATGTTAAGATTAGTCATAGCACCTAAGAGTTTTCAAATGTAGCCACAATTTCTATGTTTCTCCCCATCCTATCAATTTTCCCAGACCGCCCGCTCTAGTCAAATAGATTTTGAGAATAAATTAGCTGAAATAGCTAATTTATCCCCGATTTTCGGAAATTCACCAAATCAAGTTTAGAGACTTAACCTTGTCGAACCCGACGTTCAAATTCCGCAGAAGTCTTTCCAACTACATCCAATGCTAAGGGATATATATCATTATGCTCCTGTTTCAGCCAGCCCAAGAGATTGGCAATCTGAGCATTCCGTAAATCTAAATCAGTCTGAAAAATAATTGAAGTTGCCATCGCTTCAGCATATTGACGCGGATGACCTTGTTTAACAAAAGCATCCACTAAAGCAGTTAAAGCTTCCTGTGGCACATTAGCAGGATTCCCTTCTGTGGGCATAATTTTTGAAAAAAATAAACTTAATAAATTAGAGTAATTTATCTAAACAAGTAGATGCCATTAGTAACATTACTTAATTTTCTATATGTCAGCCTAAGGACACTTACGTAAGCTTACTTAAAATCAAATCAACCTATTGACAAAATACATGAAATATGAATTATGCTGTCAAAGTATTTAAAGGTGATTTTTCAATAACTTATCTCCCCAGTCTTTGTTGCTTTATTCATAAGCTTTTCATCCGCACCTAATTTCCAAAAGCCTTGTAAAACCTAGCATTCTTCATGCTTTCTAGACTATCTTTATACAAAAATAAAACATATAATACTTAATCATTGGATAGGAATCAATAATTTAATTCAAATAAAATCAGAAATATTATTCAGATTTTCTCAGTAGTACGGATTCGGTACTCAGGTGTTCTTGATAGCTTTCCAGATCATAAACTTCACATTTATTTACAGAAAAGTTCTTTACATCTTCAGAAATAAGTGATATTCATATAAATGTGGGTCGAAAGAAATGCTCAACCCAAAATCAAAACAACAACAAGGACTTAAAACAATGGCAGTTGAAAAAACCAATTCTTCCTCCAGCTTGGCAGAAGTTATTGACAGAATCTTAGACAAAGGTATCGTAA
>OMJF01000192.1 GCA_900299285.1 Anabaena sp. 54
CGGTATTTGGGCAACCAGGGGGGGTTGGTTGCGTATTTGGGCAACCACGGGGGGGTTGGTTGCGTATTTGGGCAACCACGGGGGGTTTGCCCCTACAAAATTGATTGGTTTAGGGATTTTTAAAATGTTCAATTTATTTTGCATGACTAGTTATAAGCATAGGGTAGTTTACGCCTACGCGGACTAATAGATATTAAACCTACACAATTAGGTTTTGTTTGTGTAGAGGCGATTATAAATCGCCTTGTGTGATGATTCCTTCCGTAATTCCCATAATTCTATGCTACCAAGAGAAGAACTTTTAAAAGGTGTGGAAAACCGGGATACCATTGCCCGTGTAATTGATCAAGCAGAGCAAGCTATAAAGACCTGGGAAGTAGTATTAACAGATTTTTTGTCTCCGCCAGAGTTGGCAGAAATTCAAAGGGTATTTAGCCGTTTAACAGAGGTACATTTATTGGCTTGGGGTGGATATCCACAGGCGGAAAGACAAAGGATAGCGATCGCTCGTTCCGAGTTACCATTAGATCAATCTCAAGTCGCTGTTGTGGCTTTAGAAATTGCTGGGAACTTTTTATTTGATACAGCAAATCACCGAGATTTTTTAGGGGCTATGCTAGGAAGTGGCATTGTGCGGGAAAAAACGGGAGATGTGATTGTTTTGGGGGAAAGGGGGGCGCAGGTGATTGTTGTCCCCGAATTGGTAGAATTTTTAGAGATGAGTTTAAAGCAGGTGCGATCTGTACCGGTGAAAACTCAACGCATTGATATTAGCGAGTTAAAAATCCGCGAACCTAAGAAGAAGGAATTAACGACTGTGGAAGCTTCTTTGCGGTTAGATGCGGTGGCTTCTGCTGGGTTTGGGATGTCCCGGAGTAAAATGGTAGATTTAATAGACTCCAATGATGTGCGTGTTAATTGGCAGGAAGTCACTCAAGCCAGTTCCCAAGTCAAAACAGGTGATTTAATTGCTATTCGGGGAAAAGGGCGGTTAGAAGTTGGAGAAATTGCGGTGACAAAAAAGGATCGTTATCGGGTGCAATTAACTAGATATATGTAAAATAATATATCTAAAATATATCTAAAATAAAGTTTTGGTTTTAGGGGTTGACAGATGATATTTTAGATGATAAGGTATTAATCTGTGTGATTATGGACGGTTAGCTCAGGTGGTTAGAGTACATCGTTGACATCGATGGGGTCGTTGGTTCGAGTCCAATACCGTCCATATTGTTTTTATTTTTCAGGTGACTGGTTATTTACCGCTATAGAAAAAGGCAATTTCCTTTTCTTTGAGAGGCGCGAAACCAGCATCAATTAGCTTTTGGTCTAGTTCAGTTTGGGGAATATGTTTAGCACCAATACGGACAATGCGAGAACGCATGGTGTTAGATACACCACTACGCTGTCTATTGGCTTCTAAAGCCATAACTTGTTCATACAATTCTAACTTAGCAGGGGGAATAGGAGAACCATCAAAATCAATTCCTTTAGCGATCGCTTGATCAATAGCATCAGCACCTGTGGTAGTTTCAGTAGTCATGGTAACTCATTTTCAAATATTATATTGGATTATTTTACCACCTATAGGAATCCGGTTTAATTCCTAAATTTATTTGTTTAGGCAGTATTGTTGGGTGGGTTACGGTAGGTATATGTTAAAAAATGAAATAGGAATATGTCTTAGCTTATGTAAACAAGTTACCAATTGAGAAAGCATAGATAAGAGGGAAGAATTTTTACCAATCACCAATCACCAATTACCAATCACCAATTACCAATTACCAATTACCAATTACCAATTACCAATTACCTGCATAAATGCTAAAATCCTCAATTAGAAATTGAGGATATTTTCATGCCAGTTGTAACTAACCCAATCAAGTTTGGCACAGATGGCTGGCGCGGTGTGATAGGTGAGGAATTTACCTTTGAACGCCTGGCGTTAGTAGCGACCGTAGCAGCCAAGGTTTTACACAATACTTACTTTGGAGAGGTAGGTAGCCGGACAATTATTATCGGCTATGATCGCCGATTTATGGCGGAAGATTTTGCTCGTGTGGTCGCTAATGCTGTCACCGCAGCGGGTTTTGATGTCCTGTTTAGCGAAACTTCTGCACCAACTCCGGCTTATAGCTGGGCGGCTAAAGAACTCAAGGCTTTAGGGGCGTTAGTTGTGACAGCGAGTCATAATCCGGGTAAATATTTAGGATTAAAAGTTAAAAGTGCTTTTGGTGGTTCAGTTCCACCGGAAGTTACACAAGAGATAGAAGCTTTATTATCAGAAAAAGTGCTACCAGTAGCGATTCCAGGTCAAGAACATAGTTTTGATCCTTGGCCTAGTTATTGTCAGGCATTAGGGTGTAAAGTTGATATTGAGAAAATTAAACAAGTTATTGCTGGTGGTAAATTAACAATATTTGTGGATGTTATGCACGGGGCTGCGGCTGGGGGACTAGCGCGACTCTTAGGGTCACAGGTTCAAGAAATCAACAGCGAACGTGACCCTCTGTTTGAAGGTGGCGCTCCCGAACCTTTACCAAAATACCTGTCACGACTATTTACAGTCATTAAATCCCATCGCCAAAGCAATAAAGCGGGTTTAACAGTAGGTTTAATATTTGATGGGGATTGCGATCGCATTGCAGCGGTAGATCAAGATGCTAATTTCCTCAGTTCTCAAATTTTAATCCCCATCTTAATTGACCACCTGACCCGGCGGCGCAACTTTCAGGGGGAAATAGTCAAAACTGTCAGTGGGTCGGACTTAATGCCCCGTGTAGCCGCCTTACATAACCTTTCTATCTATGAAACCCCTGTAGGTTATAAATACATTGCTGACAGAATGTTAACTACAAAGGTATTGCTAGGTGGTGAAGAATCTGGTGGGATTGGTTATGGTAGCCATATTCCCGAACGTGATGCTTTATTATCGGCGCTGTATGTATTAGAGGCTGTGGTAGAATCGGGGTTAGATCTAGGTGAATATTATCGTTATTTACAACAACAAACTGATTTTTCATCTGTCTATGATCGCATTGATTTACCTCTAGCGAATATGGAAGTGAGAGGGCGACTATTACAACAGTTACAATCTCAACCTTTAACGGAAGTTGCTGGTAAGGCGGTAATAAGTTGTCAAACTATGGATGGTTATAAATTCCGTTTGGCTGATCAAAGTTGGTTAATGATTAGATTTAGCGGTACTGAACCCGTTTTACGGCTTTATTGTGAAGCAGCAACCACAGAACAAGTTCAACAAAGTCTAAATTGGGCAAAAACTTGGGCTGAATCTTAATGGGTGATGGGTGATGGGTGATGGGTGATGGGTGATGGTTGATGGGTGATGGGTAATGGGTAAAATCTCTACCTTTTACCTTTTTCCTGACAATGGACAATGGACAATGGACAAATGACTAAATTACTAGTAGTAGCGACAGGAAATTCCGGTAAATTAAGGGAAATACAGGCTTATTTAGGTGATTCTGGCTGGGAATTAACTATAAAACCGGAAAATTTGGATGTGGAAGAAACAGGGGAGACCTTTGCGGAAAATGCTGGCCTCAAGGCCTCAGAAACTGCTAAATTTACGGGTAATTGGGCGATAGCAGATGATTCTGGTTTATCAGTAAATGCCCTGAATGGTGCGCCGGGAGTGTATTCTGCGCGTTATGGAAATAATGATACAGAACGGATTGATAGATTACTAAGAGAATTAGGTGATGAAAAAAATCGTCAAGCTAGGTTTGTATGTGCGATCGCAGTTGCCAATCCTCAAGGAGAGATAGTAATTCAATCTGAGGGTATTTGTCAAGGTGAAATTTTATTTGCACCTTGTGGAGATAGCGGTTTTGGTTATGATCCGGTTTTTTATGTTCCAGAAAAACAATTGACTTTTGCCCAAATGACAACAGATTTGAAAAAGTCCATTAGTCATAGGGGAAATGCTTTAAAGGTTTTAGTTCCCCAATTAAGGAAATTAATAATCTAATTAATAATCTAATTATTAATCTAAAAAAAATTTGTATGGTTTTTTATGTCCCCCTTTCCCGATGATGAGCGGCTTGTAATAATAAAGACTCGGCAAAAGCGATCGCTTCATTTGCAGATTTACCACCGGCCAACTGTGCTAATTCTTCTCGACGGGTAGTTAAATTATCCAAACTTGTGACTCTGACAACTGTTCGCTGTTCATCATTGCTATTGATAGCCTTATTAATCACTAATTTAGCGACGCGAAAATGACGATCTGCCATAGCTGCAATTAAAGGTTGATGAGTTACACATAATACTTGATGTCCTTGACTAATTTGATGTAATTTTTCTGCTATAGCTTGAGCAACTCTACCAGAAACTCCCACATCAATTTCATCAAAAATAAAAGTTCCCACTTCATTTCCTTGGTGAAAACAAGATTTTAAGGCTAATAAAAATCGGCTCATTTCTCCACCAGAAGCAATTTCTGTTAATGGTTGAATAGGTTCACCAGGATTAGGACTAAACATAAAAGTAATTTTATCTGCACCTGCGGCCGTGGGGGTAATGGGGACAATATCTATTTGAAATCTTACCTTATCCATTGCTAGTGGCTTGAGTTCAGCTAGTAACCGAGATTCTAAATTAGCTGCGGTTTGACGACGTAATTGACTTAATTGTTGACTGAGATGATGGAGTTTTTGTAAATATAATTGTTCTTCTTGTTCTAAAGTTTCTATGGATTGTTCACTATTATTTAATTCAGCTAATTCATTTTGAATATGTTGATAATAAGTGATTGCTTCCGTTAAAGTTGGACCATATTTACGACAAATTTGTTTTAATTCCCGAATTCGTTCTTCTACTTCTTCTAAACGCTGGGGATCTGCTTCCAATCCTTCCCCATAAATATTAATTTGTCTAGCCACTTCCATAACTGCGGCCAATGCATCCCGCACCAATTCTAATAAAGATTGTAGTTGAGAATCATACTCTATCATCTGAGTTAATATCATCTCTCCATCAGCTAATAAATCAGCAGCGGTTGGAGTTTCCTGATCATCTTGATACAAAGCCTGATAAACTTTATAACTTTTATGTTGTAAATCAACAACATGATTCAAGCGGTCTCGTTCTTGATTTAATATTTCCATTTCCTGGGGATCATCAAGATTAGCTCTACCTAATTCCTGGACTTGATATGTTAATAGATCTAATTGTTGTAGCCTTTCCCGTTCTGATGTTCGGCGTTTTTCTAGGGCTTGACGTGCTTGTTGATATGTACTAAAAGCTGCGGTGACATTTTGGCGTTTTTGTAACAATAAATCACCACCATATAAATCTAACCAATCTCGAACTTGAGCCAATTGTCCTACTTTTACGGTTTGTCCTTGTGCTGTTATTTCTACTAAATGATCTCGCAGTCCTCCCATTAATTGACGATTTACCAGCACTCCATTTACCCGTGATCTACTGTGAATATTGCTCGTAGTGGTGGCAATTTCTCGACTGATGATCACGGCATTATCATCTATTAAATCAATTTCTTGTTCACTTAACCAAGCAGCCAGAGGCGCAGTGACACTAAAAGTTGCTTCTACCATTGTTCGATTTGTACCAGTGCGAATGACTCGACTAGAGACTTTACCACCTAAAACCGCATCAATGGCATCTAATATAATTGATTTTCCTGCCCCAGTTTCTCCTGTTAATACATTCAAACCTGCCCCAAAATCTAATTCTAAATGATCAATTAAGGCAAAGTTTTCAATTCTTAGATATAGCAGCATTTACATAATCCTCAGATTGCAGATTTCCTGGTTTCTTCTGAATTACGGCGTTGCTGATTTGAGGTATGAAAATGATTTTTGATGATTTCAAAACCCTTGTAGAGCCGAGAATCCCTACCCATGGAACGTCTCTACACCTAAATTCATACCTGGTTTCAGCAACGCCTGAATTACTAATAAGTTATGTTATTTATCTTATTTGGTAATATTTGCCAAATTATGATTAGTTTACCATGAATTATACTTAATCAAGTTAACAAAATAAAACTTTATATTCTCAATGGTTGGCTTTTACCTGACACAGAATTTATTGTCTGGATTTTGAGCCTCTAACTTAGTAATGATTATTATCAGTATATTTTTTAGATATAAAGACTTGCAGATGATACACCATAATATTAGCACAAAATGTCAAGATGTCAATACCCTAGTAAATTCCTTGGTTTATTGACCATATTCTCAAGATTATTGAGAATAAACCAGCTATATTCTCAATAAACATAGAAAGGCGATTTTTTTGCCAAAGGGGTATTTAAAAAACTTATATATCTGACCATATAGCTTAAATGCTTAAATAATGTTATCCTAATAAAAGATGTAACTATCTAACTGATAATGGTATCTACTCCTATAAAGTTCTCCGATATTGAAAGTCACTGGTCGAGAGTATTTGTTGAGGCATTAGCCGCA
>OMJF01000193.1 GCA_900299285.1 Anabaena sp. 54
GAAAAAATGACCGAATTTTAGGATATATAGAAGCTAAAGATATTAATATTGATTTAACTAAAATCGCAAAAACACCACAACTAAAACGTTATTTAGAATCAAATATTGGTGATAATTTGATTTTAACTAATTATCTAGAATTTCATTGGTATGTAAACGGAGAATGTGAAAAAACTACTAAATTAGCTGATTTAAAATCAGGTAAAATTATTCGGGTTAATGATTTACAACCTCTGAGAGAATTACTGCAATTATTCCTAAATCAAACAGCCAAAGATATTAATAATTATTATGATTTGGCTAAAGAAATGGCCGCTTATACTAAAACCATTAGAAACGCAATTCAATCATCTTTAGAAATAGAAACAACCACAGAAGAATTAAATCGTCTAAAAGAGACATTTAAAAACCTACTACTTTTAGATATAGATAATGATAAATTTGCAGATATGTATGCTCAAACTATTGCTTATGGGTTATTTACTGCAAAAATTGGTCATGCACAAAACCCTGGACAATTTGCATTTAATCGCACAACAGCCGGTATTTATATTACCGATAGAATTCCTTTTTTAAAAGGTTTTTTTGACATAGTTATTAACAGCGATAATGTCAGCAATATGAAGAAATCAATTGAAAATTTAGTAGAATTATTAAATACAGTTGATATGACGAATATTTTAGACAACTTTGGGAGAGAAACCCGCACACAAGACCCGGTTTTGCACTTTTATGAAACATTTTTAGCTGCTTATGAATCTTCATTAAGAAAAAGTAGAGGAGTTTACTATACTCCTGAACCTGTGGTTAATTTTATTGTTGGTGCTGTGAATGATATTTTGCGGGACGAAAAAATATTTGATTTAGAAGATGGTTTGGGGAGTCGTAAAGTTACAATTCTTGACCCCGCAACGGGAACAGGAACTTTTTTATATGCAGTTATTAAACAAATTTATCTTAATGAAATAGATGATTCTAATATTCGTCGCTGGAATAAATTTTTTAGACGCAAAAAACTGTTAAGTCGTCTGTTTGGGTTTGAATTATTGATGACTCCCTATACTATAGCACATTTAAAATTAGGTTTATTATTGTCGGATTTAGGTTATGATTTTGCACCAGAAGAAAGATTAAAAGTTTATTTAACTAATGCTTTGGAAGCAGGAATAAAATCCGGGGAATTAATTCCTGGTATTACCCAAATTATCGCAGAAGAATCAAGTCAAGCAGCAAAGGTAAAAACGGAAATTTCTGTAACTGTAGTCTTAGGAAATCCTCCTTATTCTGTCAGTTCGCAAAATGCGAGTAAACGCAAAAGGGTCTTAAATCAAGATGAAAGATATTTAGCAGATATTGAATATACTGGTTCAGTTTGGAATCGGATTTATAAAACTGGAAAAGCGGGTAAAACTATTACGGAATTAACCCACATTGGGGAACTTTTAGAACTATATAAAGGTAGAGTTAGACTGGAAGGAGAAAAGAATATCCAACCTTTAGATGATGATTATATTAAATTTATTCGTTTTGCTCAATATCAAATAGAAAATAATAGTCACAATGCGGGTATTATTGGTTTTATTACTAATCATTCCTATCTCAATGGTTTAATTCATCGAGGTATGAGGGAGGAATTATTAAGGTATTTTGATACTTTATATATTATGGATTTACATGGTAATTCTTTATTAAAGGAAACTACTCCAGAGGGAAATGTTGATCAAAATGTTTTTGATATTCAACAGGGTGTAGCAATTCTAATTGCTGTGCGCGAAAAAAGTAAACCGGATCTTTTTTCCAGTGCTTATAAATCCAGAGATGGTGTTAAGGAAATGGCTAAGGTGTTATATTATGATCTTTGGGGAAGACGTGAGGATAAGTATAAGTTTTTAGAATCTGCAAGTTTAGATAATGTTAATTGGATAGAAGTAAAACCTACTGAACCTAATTACTTTTTTGCACCGAAAAATCTTGATTATGAAGACGAATATCAAAGAGATTTGAGTATTAATGATATCTTTCCTGTTTATGCTGCTGGTGTGAAAACTAGAAGGGATAATGTATGTGTTGAATATGATAGAGAAACTTTAATAAATCGTTTTCATGATATTTCTATAAATACTAATTTAGAAGAATTAAAAGAAAAATATAATATCAAAGATACAGAATATTGGACTTTACAAAAAGCTAAGTTAAATATCCAAGAAAATGAAATTGAATCAAATATATTATTATATGCCTATCGGCCATTTGATAATCGCTGGGTTTATTATAATCCTAAGATTATTGAAAGAGGAGATAGTCGCAAGGAATTAATGGCACATTTATTAAAAGGTAATAATATTGCTTTACTTTCCTGTCGTCAACAAGTTGAACCAGGTTTTTATCATATATTTTGTTCAGAAATTATCACAGAACATTGTACTGTATCCTTGAAAAGTAGAGAAGCAACTTATGTTTTCCCTCTCTACACATACCCAAGTACAGAAAATAAACAAACAAATCTTTTTCTAGAAAAAACTCCTAACCTATCCCCAAAATTCCTAGAAGCTATTAAAGAAAAACTGGGTAAAATACCCGCACCAGAACAAATTTTTTACTATGCTTATGCTATATTTCA
>OMJF01000194.1 GCA_900299285.1 Anabaena sp. 54
ATAATTGCTCAATAGATTATGAACGGAAAAAAGAGCGAATAATAGTAAAAGTTTCGCTCTTTCTTCTGCTAAATTTTGGAGAATGAAAACCCCCTGCTTTCCGGGCTGCCTTTTCATCAATTAACAACTGAGAAGCACCAATCTCCTGGGCTAAAGCAATAGCTTCTGACTCTCCTAAATCTAACTTAAATGACTGTTGTAAGCTGTTGTGCATTTATTTTGTATAAATGAGACAGGCAAGATGCCTGTGCCACAAGAGATCATTGGTGTCAACTTAACGTAAAACCCATAACCCGAAAGCAGACACGACAGAATTAGAAAGAGAGATAGATGAGATAGTGTATAAATTGTATGGGTTAAGAGAAGAAGAGATTAAGATAATTCAGGATAGTGTAAAACAGAAATAACAGGCGATCGCTATAATAAGACTAGACTAATTAACTTGTAACTTATCATGGAAAACATTACTATTCAAGTTGACCCAGAAATTGCCAAAGCGTACCGAGAAGCAGAACCAGAAAAACAGCAAAAAATCCAAATATTTCTCAACATAATGCTGCAAAAGGCAGTCAGTCAAAAACCACTCTTAGATATCATGGAAGAAGCGAGTCAACAAGCCATTGGTAAGGGAATGACCCCAGAAATTTTAGAATCTATTCTCAACGATGAAAACTCACCGTATCGTAATTGATACAAATGTAATTGTCAGTGCATTAATCTTCTCTAAATCTACCACAATGCAAGCTCTTAGAGAAGCCAAACAAAACGGAGTAATCTTAATTTCTGTGGAAATTTTATCAGAATTAATTGATGTACTCAGTCGTCCAAAATTTGACCGCTATCTATCGAGAGAAATTCGTGAAGACTTTTTAGCCAGTTTAGCCAGAGAAACAGAATTAATCACAATTAATGAAACAATTGATATTTGTCGAGATCCTAAAGATAATAAATTCTTAGAATTAGCCATTTCTGGAAATGCCACTCATATTATCACAGGAGACAAAGATTTATTAGAACTGCATCCTTTTCGAGATATCTTGATTGTTACGCCGAGTCAGTTTTTAGATGGTTTATCTTCAGACCTGCATCAGAGATTCTGACTTGTCACCGGCTGAAGGTACAGCAAGAGGTGTAACCACAATCCCTTGACTACCAAGGACAATAGTAGCGAACTGCTTGCAGCAGCGCTTCGCTATCGCTTTTGACATTTGGATTTAATGTACGTAGGGGTAGCGCTCCCGTGCCTACCCCGATTTATGGGCAACCACAGGGGGTTTGCCCCTACAAAATTAATATCAAACCGCAATTGGTGATTGGGAACACCAAACTATTGAAAAATAGGGCGATTATAATTTAGGTGAGAGATTCTGACTTGTCACCAGATGACCGTACTACAACAGGTGTAAACACAATACCTTCACTACCGAGGACAAAAGACTATGAATAAAGATCAAATTCGCAAATTAGATGATCAAGCAATACAACAATTTGACACAGAATATGTTGATGATTTTAGATGGAAAATTATTCAGGGTAAAATTGATAAAACTTTTACTCAGCAAAACTTTTCTTTCCTTGATATTGGCGGGGGTAATGGCAGGTTTACAGATCGAATATTGCAAGCATATCCTCAGTCAACTGGAACTTTACTAGATAATGCTGAGAGCATTTTATCTTTAAATAAAATAGATAGAAGAAAGAGACTTATTCTAGGGTCTGTGGAAGATTTAACAAATATTTTTGGCAGTTCCAAGTTTGATTTAATTTTCTTTAATTGGACAATTCATCATTTTGTACAAGGGTCTTATGCAGAAACTAGAAAAACCCAACTTGAAGTTATTATTAATGCTACCAATTTACTATCAAGTATTGGTTATATTTCTGTATTTGAGAATATGTATGACGGCATTTTTTTCAAAAGTTTACCAAGTTATCTAATATTCTATCTTACATCTAGTAAAACTCTTGCACCGCTAATGAAAAAAATGGGTGCTAATACAGCAGGATGTGGGGTTTGTTTTTTATCCAAAAAACAATGGGATCAGACTTTCGAGAAAGCATCATTAATTGTTTCAGAATATACGGACTTTGAGAAATGGGGTGGAATTACCATTATGCGTAAACTGTTTCTACATTTGGGACCTATTAGGCATGGTCATTTTTGGCTAAGGCAAAACCTATAACCCGACTGGGAATGAATTCCCAGTCTTATAGCAGAAGTCATCTGAAGATGACTAAAAGAACTAGAAAATTTTTCAATTGGTAAAAGTTTAAATCTCAGCAGTCTTTAGTATAACACGAAAATTGCTTGAGGAATGAATTCCCAGTCTTATAGCAGAAGTCATCTGAAGATGACTAAAAGAACTAGAAAATTTTTGAATTGGTAAAAGTTTAAATCTCACCAGTCTTTAGTATAACACGAAAATTGCTTGAGTACGGCGGTTTGGTGAAAAGCGATAGCGAAGCGCTGCTGCAAGCAGTTCGCGTCAGTTATCCTGCAAGGAGTTCTCTAAAACCAGCCTAATCTATACTTGCTGATAATAGTTATACAATAGTTCTTATGCGAGATGCTTGCAGCAGTACCTTGCGATCGCTCATATTTTCAAATGTAAATAAGCATGAAGACCGATAAGTTATTTTACCGCATATTCCTCAATCAACCAGGTCTTCTCGCCGAACTCCTCCCCGGCCTCCCCCCAGATTGTCAATTCGATTACTCAGCACCAGTCATTAAAGAACAGGAATTTCGCCATGATGGGATTTTAACCCCCGTAGAAAATGACACCAACCTGCCTATAGTCTTTCTAGAAGCGCAAATGCAAACAGATACAGACTTTTATGGACGCTACTTTGCAGAAATTTACCTTTATCTTAAACAGTATAAAATTATCAGACCCTGGCGAGGATTGCTAATTATCAAATCCCGTCGTCATGACCTGGGTTCAGAAATCCCTTACCAATACCAGTTAGATAACCAAGTCCAAAGACTTTACCTACAAGACCTGCTACATCAAAATCCCCTAAGTCCCAATTTAGCATTACTGCAACTGATTATCCTCCCGAAAACAAAAACCGTTCAAGCTGCTCAAAACCTACTAAAAAGTAGTAAAGGTCAAGCAGAATTTAGACAAAAACTTGATTTAGTTGAAGCTATACTGGTAAACAAATTCCCTAACCTGAGTTTGGAGGAAATATTAAAAATGTTAGACCTAAAAGCCGCTGATATTACTCAAACCCGTTTTTATCGAGATGTTTTCCAATTAGGTAGACAAGAGGGTGAGCAAAAAGGTAGACAGGAAGGCGCACAGGAAGGAGAAGCGAAACTGATTATCGGTCAGTTAAAACGTCGTTTTGGAGTAATGACCCCAAATCAAGAAACTCAAATTCGCACTTTATCCGTTCCCATGCTGGAAGCATTAGGAGAAGTCCTCCTTGATTTTATCAACCCCACAGACATAGATACTTGGTTAAGTAACCAGGAGAACCTGAAGTGATCATCTATCCTCAAACTTTCTTTTCCTGTGCTAAAGTCAAAACCTGCACATACAGCCGGTCTGAAATTCTCATTCCCTGTGCTTGCATCTCATCTAAAACATCCTTAACACTAGCCAACACACCCCGCCGCTTTGCTAATAATAAAACCCCCACAGTCCCAATTAAAGGCAATTTTCGAGCCATAGCCACTTTCCGGGCAGGGCGTTTTCATTCTCGGGGGTAAAAAAGAAAAGAAAAGTGATCTTTTGTTGATAAAATTACCAAAAGATCACTATTTTTTGTCTTTTAAAATATGTTAAATAGTTTAATCGAAAAAC
>OMJF01000195.1 GCA_900299285.1 Anabaena sp. 54
CCACCTGGGTGGACTAAGGAAAAATTAAGGATTTGAAACCTGCGTAGGCAGGTTTTGTCTGTGTAGATGTGATTTCTAATCGCCCTTAGACTTTTAAAATATCCTATTAAACACACATAATTGATCATAAAATCAGTGGAAATTTGGGAATTTTGCCCTATAAACTCGATTTTTTCACAGGCTGTCAAAGAAAGATAGCTTTATCAGTATTAATGACTGGATTTTTTGAATTTTCTGATTTTTTTGAATTTTTTTAAATTTTTTTAATTGTTTATGTTGCATATTTTCAAAAAACGTTATAAATTGTTAAGTTGTAGGGGGAATAATATTTTTTTTGATTTCAATAGCAAATTCCTGATCAAGTATGTATAGTAAAATTCTGTGATTCTAACACACGGAATGATCTGTATTTTCAGGAATTAAGAAAACTGCTAAATACTATGCAGTTAAGTTTTTATATTAACTAAGTTTTAGTATTTTGACTGGATTGATATTTGCTATTTCAAAGTTATGATGAAAATGGCATAAAAAATAATTAAAGGTGTATCTACTCTCGAAAGATCTACTATCTAAATGGAGTTAGTCTCGAAATGCAACTAAATAAATTAGAAACAAGTCAAAATATAGAAAATGAAGCATGGCAAGTATTAGAGAATTCAATTCTCTACTACAAAGGTAAGCCTGTAGGTACTGTAGCAGCTTATGATTCATCCGTAGAAGCACTAAATTATGACCAATGTTTTATCAGAGATTTCGTTTCTTCGGCTTTAATTTTTCTGATTCAAGGTAGAACAAATATTGTCAAAAACTTCCTAGAAGAAACATTAAATTTACAGCCTCAAGAAAAGGCATTAGATGCTTATAAACCGGGTAGAGGTCTAATTCCAGCCAGTTTTAAAGTCGTTTCTGCCAATGGGGAAGAATTTTTAGAAGCTGATTTTGGTGAACACGCTATTGCTAGAGTAACACCGGTTGATTCTTGTTTATGGTGGTTGATTTTATTGCGGGCTTATGTAGTCGCTACTAATGATTATTCCCTAGCTTATCAACCTCAATTTCAAACAGGAATTAGGCTAATTATGGATATCTGTTTGGCTAATCGTTTTGATATGTACCCAACTCTATTAGTTCCCGACGGCGCGTGTATGATAGATAGACGTATGGGTATTTATGGACATCCTTTAGAAATTCAAGTTCTGTTTTTTGCGGCTTTACGTGCAGCGCGAGAACTGCTAATTTGCCAAGGTAATCAAGATATTATTGAAGCCATTGATAACCGTTTACCTTTATTATGTGGTCATCTTCGTCAGCATTATTGGATAGATATTCATCGTTTGAATGCAATTTATCGGTTTAAAGGCGAAGAATACGGTAAAGCTGCGGTTAATCTTTTCAATATTTATGCAGATTCTTTACCTTATTATGATTTGGATAAATGGCTACCCAGAAAAGGGGGTTATTTTGCGGGAAATGTCGGACCATCACAAATGGATACTCGTTTTTTCACTCTCGGAAACTTAATGGCTGTAATTTCTGATCTTTCTACAGAAGAACAGTCTCAAGCAATTATGAATTTAATTGAAAAAAGATGGGAGGATTTAGTAGGAGATATGCCCATTAAAATCTGTTATCCTGCTTTACAAGGTGAAGAATATCGAGTAGTGACGGGGTGTGATCCAAAAAATATTCCCTGGTCTTATCATAATGCTGGAAGTTGGCCTGTTTTAATGTGGATGTTAGCAGCAGCAGCGGTAAAAACCAAAAAACCAGAATTAGCACAAAAAGCCATTGAAATTGCTCAAACTAGACTGAGTGAAGATGAATGGCCAGAATATTATGATGGTAAAAGAGGGAGATTAATTGGTAAACAAGCGAGAAAATATCAAACTTGGACAATTACCGGTTATTTATTAGCGCAGGAATTAATCAATAATCCCGATCATTTATCATTAATTAGTTTCGATAAATTACCCCCAGAAACCATTTCTAGAGCCTGTGAATTTGAAGTTAGCAGTATAGATCCTTACATGAATCTGTAAAGATCTATAGAAACAGAAATTAGGGTGGGTTAGCGTCAGTTTCACCCACCATTAATATTTTCGAAGAAGAAAGAACTATCTTAAATTATTTAAATAGTTGGGTGTGTTAGTAGTAGGTTGGGTTGAGAAAATCCAACATCAAACCTCACCTAAATTTAGGGGATAATGGTGGGTTACCACAGTTTAACCCACCCTGCTAGTTTGTTACTTTGTTAGGATATATAAGTGTCTGTTTTGTTTTTCACAGCACTCGTAATACACTAGGAATACTATCTATAGATTCCATAGCTTGAATTTCTGCTAAAGCTTGTCTAAAGTCCCCTTCCCGGACATCGTGGGTAACAACCACAATTTCCGCCAGTTCTCCCTGAAAACCAGTTTGAACTACTGATTCCAAACTTACCCCATAATTGCCAAAACAAGTCCCTAATTTTCCAATAACTCCCGCCTGGTCTTTACTCAAAAAGCGGGTATAAAACCGTGTCACTAACTCAGAAATTGGCGTAATTTGAGAGTAATGTTGATGTCTACAAGTTAGGAGAGGATTTGGTTTATTGGTATTAGTTTTGAGGGTAGCTACCAGACTTAATATATCTGATGATACAGCGCTCGCGGTAGCACCAGCACCAGCACCAGGACCGAATAACATCACCTGGCCAATGGGTTCTCCTTCCACAAGAATGGCGTTATAAACACCATTAATACTAGCTAAAGGATGGTTTTGCGGTACTAAAGTAGGATGAACCCTAACTGAAAGTTGGGAATTATCTGTATCTAAATGTTGGGCTATACCTAATAATTTAATGACAAATCCTAATTTAGCAGCATAGGTAATATCTGTTTTTGTGACTTTACGAATTCCTTCACAATGGACATCTTCTCGATTAATTCGTCCGTCAAACCCTAAAGATGCTAAAATAGCTATTTTATCTCCCGCATCTAAACCATCAACATCAGCAGTGGGGTCAGCTTCAGCATAACCCAATCTTTGAGCATCTGCTAAGACATCATCAAAATCGCTACCTTCTGTTTGCATCCGGGTGAGGATGTAGTTGGTTGTGCCATTGACAATACCCATGATAGCATTAATCCGGTTAACGCTTAAAGACTGTTTTAAAGGTTGAACCACTGGAATACCACCACCAACGGCCGCTTCTAGCATGACATAGACACCAGCTTGGTTCGCAGCAGTAAATATTTCCGCACCAAATCGAGAAATTACAGCTTTATTGGCGGTGACAACGTGCTTACGATTGTTAATAGCTGTGAGGATTAATGTTCTGGCTGGTTCTATTCCTCCCATTAATTCTACAACTATATCCACTGCGGGATCATTAACAATGGCCTCTAAATCTGTCGTGATCACATCTGGTGATAATTCTACAGCACGAGGCTTAGTTAGCGATCGCACCCCCACTCGATATATTTCAATTTCCTGTAACAGTGGGTGACGGCCTACCTTCTCTTGTAACAGTTGTACTGTACCCGTTCCTACTGTACCTAATCCCAGTATTCCTAATTTAACAGTCACAGATTTTGCACCCACAATGAACTTATATAGAAATATAGAACAATAAAACAATTGTAGGCAGAGCATAAGCCCTACCTACTAATTATCTTCTTTTAATTGTCCAATGACCAATGACCAATGACCAATTTAGTATGTTTCTACGTGCCAGCGGTGAGCTTTTTTCATGTCTTTTTGGTAATCACTCCAGCTTACACCTTCTTTAGCCGCCGCAGCGCTTAAAGCCGCATCAATGCCGTCTTCCATACCGCGCAAACCACAGATATAAGTGTGGGTTTTAGGATTTTTAATCAATTGCCACAATTCATCAGCGTGTTCCGCTACACGGTCTTGGATGTACATTCTACCACCTTGGGGGTTATTTTGTTCCCGGCTGATAGCATAGGTGAGACGGAAGTTTTGAGGATATTTCTCCTGCATTGCTTCCAATTCTTCTTTATAAAGAATATTCGGAGATGTTGGTACACCGAACAACAACCAGGAAAATCCTTTAAATTGATATTCTGGGTTAGCTTTTCTTTCTGCGTCTTTAAACATCCGCCACAAGTAAGTCCGCATGGGCGCAATACCTGTACCTGTTGCTAACATAATTATATTAGCTTCTGGATCTTCAGGTAACAACATTTCTTTACCAACAGGACCTGTGATTTTGACATCATCACCTGGTTTGATTTTAGTCAGATAGGTAGAACAAACACCATAAACTGTTTCACCAGTTTCAGGATGCTTGTATTCTAGCTGACGAACACACAAGGATATTGTTTTGTCATCTAGATTATCACCGTGACGAGTGGAAGCAATCGAGTAAAGTCTTAGTTTTTCAGGCTTACCGTTTTTATCCAGACCAGGAGGGATAATACCGATACTTTGACCTTCTAGATATCTTAACTCACCAGTAGATATATCAAATTTGAGGTGCTGAACAATACCTATTCCTCCCTCTTTAACTAATGTTTCATTAGAGATACACTTACCAATAAACGGAGCGTTAGGACGATAAATGTTTACAGGAACGTCAGCATGGGCATCTTTTTTTGCTTTTGCTTGAGTCATGGTGTTGCCTTTTTTCTCCTTAGCTGGTGATTTAGCAAAGCCTTTGGCTTCACTAGGATTAATCACAGGTGTGGCTTTACCATGTTCCTCGTTACTAGTATTCACCTCAGCCTTCACTTCTGTAACAACTGTGGCATTTGGTGTAATAACAGATACATCACTTTTTACCAATTTAACTTGGCGATTGACTTGCTGTAAAGCTGTAACAGGTTGAATACTAACAATTTTACCGCCTAGGCGAGTGATCCGTCGCATTTCTTGATTCATGCGGTTGTAAGGTACTCTGATGAATACACTGCCACTTTCACGAATTGGGTAGTTGGTTTGATCAGTTTCTTCACTCTGACGCAGACCTATCACTTCGTAAACGAAGACGCGGCTACCTGATTCTACACTGGCAGCACCCTCAACAGCACCTTGATTGTACATTCCTTCTACCACTCCGATATTTACTTAACCGTTTATCAAAAACATCATTCCCATCCTTATGCGAGCTTTAGTTTACCGGATTTTCGGATCACAAAACCGCCCACCTGGGAAAACGACATCATAATTATGATGCCTTGCTCAGTACACTCGCCCCAGACCAGTAGGCATGGCAAAAAACACACCTGTTCACCTTCTAAGTTAGAGGATAAGTCCGGGCGAGAATGTTAATAGTGAATCACTTTAATCTTTTTTTCTCGAACTATATAGTTTTAGGTTGATGAAAAACATTTTACAGCATCTTAATACTGCAAAAACCCCGGCTATGAGGAGACAAGCCCCTCCATTTGTTAAAATGTCCGGCAATCGTACATTATAACTTTGTCTGGATATTCCCCCAAAACTATTTATCCTATCCTACCATGACAGTGTTAACATACTTCATAATTATAAATTGATAGTGATAGAGATTTTTTTGTTTCTGAATTAAGTTTTAAAAAAATTGTATCATCTATGGCAAAATGTTAAGCAGGCAACTGCTAGGGGAACTAGATTCTTTCTCAAGGTAAATCTTGTGCGAATACACTCCCTTCTGTTAAAATCTAGTGCAACACTAAGATTAAATACTTACCAGCGATAAAACTAGGCTCATTCGGACGAGTAACTGCCATTATTACACGTTATCCGTTGAAATCTGTCATTGTTATCCTGGATAGCCAGAACATAGGGGTGTACCATGAGTATAAGCTCCTGCATTCAAAATCTGTTGTGAGAAAAATTATTGATTGACATTTAGTATTTAGAGAGGATTTATGACAAGTAAGCCGGAACGTGTGGTACTAATTGGAGTAGCGGGGGACTCTGGGTGCGGTAAATCTACGTTTTTACGTCGCTTGATTGATTTATTTGGTGAAGAATTTATGACAGTGATCTGTTTAGATGACTATCATTGCTTAGACCGGAAACAACGTAAACAAACAGGCATAACTGCCCTTGACCCAAGAGCAAACAATTTCGACTTGATGTATGAGCAAATTAAAGCTCTCAAAGAGGGCCAAACAATTAATAAGCCAATTTATAACCACGAAACGGGAAATATAGACCCACCAGAAATAATCAAGCCAAATCATGTGATCGTAGTGGAAGGGCTACATCCTTTATATGATGAAAGAGTTAGAGAACTCTTGGATTTCAGTGTTTATTTTGATATCAGTGATGAAGTAAAAATCGCCTGGAAAATTCAACGGGATATGGCCGAGAGAGGCCACCGCTATGAAGATGTTCTCGCACAAATCAATTCTCGGAAACCTGATTTTGAGAAATTTATCGAACCACAAAGAGAATTTGCGGACGTAGTTTTACAGGTATTACCCACAAACTTAATTAAAAACGATACAGAGCGTAAGGTATTACGGGTACGGATGTTACAACGGGAAGGAAAAGAAGGCTTTGAACCAAGTTACCTATTTGACGAAGGTTCAACAATTCAGTGGACTCCTTGCGGACGCAAACTGACCTGTTCTTACCCAGGTATGCAACTGTACTATGGTTTTGATGTTTACTATGGTCGTTACGTCTCAGTTTTAGAAGTAGACGGTCAATTTGACAACCTAGATGAAGTAATTTACATTGAAACCCATCTAAGCAA
>OMJF01000196.1 GCA_900299285.1 Anabaena sp. 54
AGATAAATCGCAATTCTCTATCATAGAGCGGACTACAGCACTTTCTGACTTTTTTTTATTCTCCTGAATTTCTACCTTAATTATTAACTTTGTTTCTTGGCTAAACCAAGATACCGTATTTAACATATTCTGGAATTTGAAGTTCATAATTAGTCAGAGTATTTTTTAAACTTTTACCATCAATTGCAATCCAATCTTCCTTTTCTTTCTCCCCATAATATTCGCTAATCATTGACTCAAAAATTGACTGGAAATCTATGGTGCTTAACCCAATCATTATCCGTCTTATTGTACTATAAGATGGTAGATTTTCTCTGGGTATAGACAATAATTCAATCAGCTTTTTTTCCTCAGCTTTGGTAAAATCTGCAATTTCGGTGATAACTAACGTTCCCTGTTAATAAAGCTAAAATAATGATACTTAGCACTACCCATAGCTCATGCCTTCTACCTTGACTTTCCCGAAAGTCCTTGACTTCTTTTAGTTTCTGGATTAAACTATTTAACATATTTTAAAAATTGAAAACTTAGTGATCTCTTTTTGATTTTATCAACAAAAGATCACTTTTCTTTTCTTTTTTACCCCCGAGAATGAAAACGCCCTGGGGTTGGGGGTGGGGTTGTTGTATTTCACTCAACCAATAACCGCCATAATGCAAGAATTTATAATTCAACGAAATATAAACAAAATCAAAATAAATCTATCATGGGCATGATTTCCAATATACTAGACTTTGTTATACACTCAAAAAACTAATGCATACCAGCGAATTAGCTAAATATTCTGCAAAAGCGGACATTGTAAAAACCAGCCGTATCTTCATAGTCGAAGATGAAGAATTGATTCGAGAAATGATAGTTGTGGCCTTGGAGGCGGAAGGATATGATATCATCACGGCTAGTGATGGCCGGGCAGCGGTAGAATATCTCAAAAGTTATGAACATAATTCCGAGGAATTATCTTTAGACTTAGTGATATTAGATCTAATGTTGCCCCAGATCAATGGTCTCGATATTTGCCGTTTTTTACGTCATCAAGGCAACTCAGTGCCGATTTTAATGCTCAGTGCTAAAGGTAGCGAAACCGACCGGGTGCTAGGTTTAGAAGTCGGTGCTGACGACTATCTTACCAAACCATTTAGTATGCGGGAATTAGTAGCGCGGTGTCGGGCGTTACTTCGTCGCCAACGTTTAAGTATACTACCAGAAATCCCTGTCCTCAAGCACAAAGATATAACTTTAAATGCTCGTGAGTGTCGGGTTACGGTGCGTGGAGAAGAGGTGAATTTATCTCCTAAAGAGTTTCGATTATTAGAACTCTTTATGAATTATACTCGTCGGGTATGGTCACGGGAGCAATTACTAGATCAGGTGTGGGGACCTGATTTTGTTGGAGATAGCAAAACTGTTGATGTTCATATCCGCTGGTTACGAGAAAAATTAGAAATAGATCCCAGTCATCCAGAATGTATTGTTACTGTAAGAGGTTTTGGTTACAGATTTGGGTAATTGGTCAAGATAGTTGTTAGCTTTGAGGTTAATACACCAACTAACAACTTTTATGTTTTTATTGGGATTTTTACTGGGTTTAGCTGTCGGCCTTGGTTTTTGGGTTTGGCAACTAGTTCATCTGAACTGGTATCTAGAGCGGTTACTGCAACCTTTCCATTCTCATTCTCAGAAAATGATGAATATAAAACTGCTACTGAGACCTCGCTTACGTCAGGAAGTTGCTCTCGTCAATAAACAGCGACAATATCTACAGCAGTCCTTATCTACTTATCAGGAATTACTGGATTTTGCACCCCTGGGATATTTACAAGTAGACGAGGAAAATCAACTCCTGTGGTGCAACCAGCAAGCACGGGAAATGTTATATCTCCAAAGATGGCAACCAGGACAAGTCCGGTTATTATTAGAATTGGTCAGATCCTATGAATTAGATCAGTTAATTGAACAAACCCGTAATTGGCAAAAACCACAGGTACAAGAATGGGTTTTTCATCCCCCTTGTGAAGATGCTAAGGTGATGACACAATTAAAGTCTATGTTCCTACGGGCTTCTAGTTTACCTTTACCAGCGGGACAAGTGGGCGTATTTTTGGAAAATTGTCAGCCAGTGCTAGATATCAAGCAAGAACGCGATCGCTCTTTTTCCGATTTAGCTCACGAACTGAGAACACCCCTAACTGCAATTCGTCTAGTAGTGGAAACTCTCTTAACTCGCTTAGAACCACCCTTAGATCGTTGGGTTAATAGGCTAATGCCAGAAATTGACCGACTGATTAATTTAGTACAAAGTTGGTTAGAACTGACCCAAATGGAAAATAATCCCACCATGGAGTTAAATTTAGAAATGGTGGAAATGCGATCGCTTATCACCTCCGCCTGGCAAACCCTAGAACCGATTGCCCAACTTGAGTCTTTAAGTATAGCTTATTCAGGTTTAGAAAGTATTAAAATTCAAGGAGATAAATCCCGACTTTATCAAGTATTTGTTAACTTACTAGATAATAGCATCAAATATAGTCCCCGGGCGACAACTATTCACATTGAGACTAAAATAATTACTGTTGACTACGAGCAAATACTGGAAATAAATATTATTGATGCTGGTATTGGTTTTGCTATTAGTGACTTACCTCATGTATTTGAACGGTTTTATCGAGGGGATAAAGCCCGTTATCGTTCTCCTGTGAATAAAATAAATTCTACCACGGGAATTGCTGGTAGTGGCTTAGGTTTGGCCATTGTCCAACAAATAGTTATTGCCCATGGTGGTGCAATTAAAGCTATGAACCATCCAGATACTGGTGGTGCTTGGATACAAGTTCAATTTCCGCAAATGATCACAAATTCACCTGAGTTTTGACTATAGTTAAGACAATATATACTTTTTTTAATATGACCAGCGTGAAAACTGTACTTTATACACCCCATCATGAAACACTTCAAATAAAACGTTCCATTAAGCGTTTAGAGCGGGATTTACTGCGTATGGGTGCTTTAGTAGAACAATCCTTTCGGCTTGGACACCAAGCTTTGTTTAACCGCGACTTAATTGCAGCAGAACAAATAGCCCGACTAGATAAAAAAATTGACCGCTTTTATCGGCAAATAGAATTAGACTGTACTACCATTATTACCCATCAATCACCCACGGAACAGGATTTACGGTGTTTAAGTGCTTTTATGCAATTAGTCCGCGATTTAGAACGCATTGGTGATTATGCTAAGGAATTGGCAGATATTGCCATTAAGATCTTTCCCTATCCTCCCCATAGTTCTTTACCAAAGATCGCTATTATGTCTCAACACGCCCAAGCAATGTTAGCAACTTGTTTAGTTGCTTTGGCAGATTTAGACGAAACCAGTGGACAAAGAATGAACCATTTAGACGATGCTGTAGATAATGCTTATGAACATCTTTATCAAACTTTTGCTCACATTCAGGATTTTCCGGGAGTAATTGAACCAATTTTACTCTTAACCTTAGCAATTCGTTCTTTAGAACGTATGGCCGACCACGCTACCAACATTGCCCAACGAGTCACATACATTGTCACAGGTCAACGTTGTTAAATTGGATTTCGGGCAAAAATTAATTCCCGTAGGCTGTGTTAGCGATTAATAACGTACCAAACCCTTGATAATTCTGGGTTACGGATTTGATTCTTCACGACTTTGCAATACCCTAGACTATTTTTGACAGGACTTAAGGCAATCATAATATTCTAGATTGTAGTGAGAGTTAGGGAAATAATATCAGGGCTAAAGCCCTGACTACAAACATATCCTATGATAATTTTTTGTGACACTTGCTTCCTGTTTAACAAGAAAATCCGATTCATAACCTCGTGTTTACCCAATCATAATCATAAAATAAAAAAATCAAAAAAAATTATAACTTCGTATCAAAATTTTGATGTTCAGTTGTGTTAAGTGTTATTTATGATGTAGAATCAAATCAGAAATGTGTAACTTCCTGAAGAGGGACTTTACCATAAACTCAGTTCGTTTAGGTGTGAGAGAAATTAAAATTTATGAAAAAAGCTTTCTGGAATATCCTCAAAGTTAGCCCTGCTGTGGCCTTGACCTTGCTGGCCGGTAACAGCGCCTTTGCTGGTGAAGTTAATGGTAAAGTGACAAGTGTTGCTGAATTGTCCCAAGAGTCCAACAGTCTGAGTCAAGTAACATCTGTTTCTCAATTTTCTGATGTACAGCCCACAGATTGGGCGTTTCAAGCTTTACAATCTTTAGTAGAACGTTATGGTTGTGCGGCTGGTTATCCCAGCGGTACTTACCGTGGTAATCGCGCTTTGTCTCGTTATGAATTTGCTGCTGGTTTAAATTCCTGCTTAGACCGCGTTAATGAACTTATTGCTACTGCTACTGCTGACCTAGTGACAAAGCAGGATTTAGCCACTTTACAACGGTTGCAAGAAGAGTTTCGCACTGAATTGGCAACTATTCGCGGTCAAGTAGACGCTTTAGAAGCTCGGACTGGCGAACTGGAAGCTAATCAATTTTCCACCACCACCAAACTAGCTGGGGAAGCTATTTTTAGCGTCTCCCAAGCCTTTGGAGATAAGGTAGCGGTTCAATCTAGCGCTGCTGGTACAAGACCAACAACAGACTTAAATTCTAGCGCAACTTTATCTAATCGAGTGCGGTTGAGTTTGAACAGCAGTTTCACTGGTACAGACCAATTGCAAACTCGTTTGCAAGGTCGGAATATTATCAGTAATAAAGATACTACTGGTACTAACATGACCCGTTTGGGTTATGACGGTAGTGACGACAACAGGGTAATTATTGACAAACTCAACTACGCTTTCAATTTAAAAGACAACATTCGTGTCAAAATTGATGCTTATGGTGCTGAGTTAAACGAGAACGTCAATGTTTTTAACCCTGACTTTAGAAGCAGTGGTACAGGTGCTTTGTCTCGCTACGGACGTTTCAGTCCTATTTATCGTCAAGCAGGTGACGGTGCTGGTATTACTGTTAACGTCAATCCTAATGGTAAATTGGGCTTGAGTGCAGCTTATTTTGCCCAAGGGCTATCGAATAGAACTGCTGCTAATAATCCTGCTCCTAATCCTGCTCCTAATCCTGCTCCTGGTAATGGGCTATTCAACGGTGATAATACTATTTTCGGTCAGTTAGCTTTCAAGCCTAACCCAGCTATCAACATTGGTTTGACCTACGCCCACACTTATCAAAAAGGGGGAATTCTTGATCCGAAGGATAATACTAAGTTTGTACCTAGTAATCTCTTGGGTTCTACTGGCAGCGGTAGGGCAAATAATCCCTTTGGCCCAGGTGTTGCAGCAGAGGCAAGTAACTACGGTATACAAGGTACATTACAACCCACAAAGAATATCACTTTAGGTGGTTGGGGTGGTTATACCGCCGCCAGCACTTTAACTGGTAATAGCACTAATGGAGAAATCTGGTATTGGGCTGCTACTTTGGGTATTAAAGACTTCATTAAAGAAGGTAATACTTTGGGTTTAATCGTCGGTCAAGCACCTAAATTGACAGGTGGTACTGTTCGTACTGGTACTACTACTAGTAATATTACCAGAGATTTTAACAAATCTTATCATATAGAAGGTCTTTACAAGGTGAAGCTTTCTGATAATATCCTTGTTACTCCGGGTGTAATAGTCATTTTAAATCCTGAGCATAACGACAAGAACAGTGCTGAATACGTTGGTACTTTACGGACCACTTTCACTTTCTAAAATTAGCTGTGGTTAACCCCACCCTAACCCTCCCCTTGTTAAGGGGAGGGGACAAAGAAGAGCTATGATGACTTGGGCATTCTATCAGTTCTCTCAAACTCTTGAGCATTTGTGTAACCGTTACGATTCCTTCTTAGTGAGTAATTTCCTTGCTAAGAGGTTGTTTGAAAAGTCTAAATTTATAATACATATATCGGCGGTTAGAAACCGCGTCTACACAAGCGAAACCCACCTGCGTGGGTTTGAAAACCTTAATTTTCTGCTAGTCTACGCAGGTAGACTTTGTTTGTGTAGTAGCGATTTCTAATAGCTGGTAACTTTTAAAACATCCTCTAAGAGGTTAATCCTAAAGCTTGGGTAATTTGCTCTAAACTCAAACCCATTTCTAGTAATTTGGGTATGGCTTCTTTCCTGGCTTGTTCTGCTTGTTGGGACCTTTGACGTTCAGCTTCGGCTTTTTGACGTTCAGCTTCGGCCCTTTGACGTTCGGCTTCGGCTTTTTGACGTTCGGCTTCGGCCCTTTGACGTTCGGCTTCGGCTTTTTGACGTTCAGCTTCGGCTTTTTGACGTTCGGCTTCGGCCTTTTGACGTTCGGCTTCTCCTGGTAATAAAACTAAATTTCCGGCTTGGTCATAAAATCTTAACCAGGTGGTGGTTTCTCTAGTCAATGTTCCGTCCCAATTTCCTAACCAAAATCCTAAAGTTTCGCACCATAACCAACCTTTTTGATTAGCTTGTAAAGGTTGATATATTGAACTACTATTTAAACTCCAACCTTGTAATGAGTCGGGATTAAAGGGATCATAAACGAAATAGTCTCTAGTTTTAAATGTGTTTTGATAAAGATTCTTTTTGAGTCCTAAGTCTACATTTTTAGTGGAAGGAGACATCAATTCAATGATCACATCTGGATAGCGTCCTTCTTCTTCCCATACTACCCAACCTTGACGGGATCTATTACCGTCAACATTCAGGACTGCAAAAAAATCAGGACCTCGAAAATCGTTGTTTTTGGCTTGTTTACTGCTGTAATAAATAAACATATTACCACCAGTAAAGAAATCATTACGGTCTGACCATGCTTGTTCTAGGGAATCAATTAGAACATTCATGGCTATGCGGTGACGGTTACTTTCCAAGGGAACTCCATCATCAAATATTAAATCAGTTGGGGGTGGAGTGGGTTGCCAATCAGGAACAATTTCTACTGGAGGAGTCTGGTTTTCAGGAATGTTAGTTAACATAAGACAACCTAAGAAAGTTTATTCAATATGGCTATTTGCTGATACAAAAATGTTAACATAAATCCTAGGTTGTTAAAAACCTATCTTTTATTTCTGATTGTTAATTCTCATTACCTAACCTATATTCTCCTAAAATATAAGACGATAAGCGTTAATAAATATTATGCGTGTAGTAGCTCTTGTACCTGGTTCAATTGATAACCAAATTCTTTTCTTTGCCACTATTGATGACCTGAAGCGTTATTACCCTCACGCACAGGTAGATGTCGTTGTAGAACCTAAGTCAAAGGCTGCTTATCGGGTAAGCAAGTCTGTTCACGACGTATTAACTTTTGATTACAAAGATCGTAATAGTCTAGCTGATTGGGGTAACTTTGTTGGTATGATACGCGATCGAGAGTATGATGTTGCTATTATTGTCGGACAAAGTCGGTTTGTAGGTTTTTTGATGTGGTTAACAGGAATTACGACGCGCATTGGCTACCAAGGGCAAGGTGCTGTTTTTCTGACTGATCGAATCGCGCCAAATCTATCC
Source organism: Anabaena sp. 54 (assembly GCA_900299285.1). GTDB lineage: Bacteria > Cyanobacteriota > Cyanobacteriia > Cyanobacteriales > Nostocaceae > Dolichospermum. The sequence goes on from OMJF01000196.1 coordinate 7,530, forward strand.
CAGTATGTAGCAAAGACGTACCATGACTTACTAAGACCTTTGAAAATTGATAATGATTGTCCAGCATTATCTGTAAATGTGCCTAAAATAGATATTGAATGGGCAAAAGGTGAGCAAAAACGCTTAGGAGTAAATGAAACAGGCTTTATCCTGATTAATGGAGGAGGAACTAGTTTAGATACAACTTATTCCGAAGAAAATTGGCAACAAATTATTGAAGTTTGTCAACAAAAACAACCTGATTTACCTATTGTGATTATTAGAGAGGCCAATAATGAGCATTTAGTAAAATCACTGCTAGAAAGTTGTGACAATATTCAGGTTACTTCTCCCGAAGATATTGGCAAATTGACTGCTATAATTGCGGGTGCTAGTTTAATGTTGTCTGTAGAAAATAGCTACCTGCAACTGAGCGTAGCAGTAGAAACATATACAATTGCTTTACTTAATTCTAAGGAGTCATTAAAATTATTACCCACCAGTGAAAAAGTTTTGACTATCACCTCACATACTGGTAAAATAGCGGATATTTCACCCCAAATAGTATTAGAAAAAATTTGGGGAGGTTGAATATATTAATTTTGGATTTGGGATTTTAGATTCAAAATCCAAAATCACTGATTTTATCAAGGGGATAGCTAATAAGTGTTATCAGTGCTGCATAATGGCAGCAGGAATTATACTCGCCACTAAGTCGCAAAGGAGCAAAGTTTGAGGTTTTGATTTTGTCTTTAGGAATTACCTTTTTCAATCATCTCAAAGAAAGCATCATCTAATTCATAACCTAGAATTTGTGCTAAAGATTTCAGTCGAGATGGACTAACAATATCTTGTTTGTGCAACCAATCACTTAAAATGAATATCTTCTGCATCAAAAATATTTCTAGGGCTTCTGGGTTGTATTGGATACCTTCTTTGGAGCTAAACTGATGAGGTACTAACATGGCCGCATAACGAGCTAATTCTCCCGCTTTCCAGTCTAGTAAAAATGGCAACCACGGATATTTAGCATCGAGACGGACAAACCACAGTCTGATCTCTGGAATTTCCGATAGTTCTCGTGGATCATTTGCGACTCGTTCATAATTAATTTGTAAACGCAGTTGCTGTTCAGAGGAGGAAATGTTTCCTTGCTGGAGTAATGGTTCAATAACCATTGAAGCAGGTGACAGATCCAAATTATAAATGGAGTCGTTGTTGAGGATAATTGTCATGGTCATAACTGTTTATTTTCTGGCTCAACAGTGGTGAAAATCCAGATTAGCAGCTTTTTACCCCCTTGAGATGGACATTTACAGGAATTTTCCCCGCAAATTGTCAGGAGAATAATAATCACGCCCAAGATATTGCCAACTTTGATATTATATGGCCAATGAGCGATCGCCTTTTACAATTGTTATTAATTGATCCAGATCCAATTTTCCGTTTAGGACTAAAGGTAACATTGGAAACTATTCCCAATTTACAAGTCATAGCAGATGTTCCCTCAGATACTGCTGCTTTAAAGGTTATAGCGGAAATATTGGCTGTCAATTCTCAGCAAATTCACTTAATAGTTTTAGCATTAAATAGTGAGCATTTAGGGGAGCAATTCTGTAGACAATTAAAGACTTTATACCCTTATATACCTATATTAATTTTAACTAGCACATCTCAACGGGAACTAATTATATCCGCCAAAGCGATAGGAATAAATGGCTATTGTCCTAAAGGTGTCTCAATTTCTCAATTAGTCCCAATTCTTGAGCAGGTAGCCAATGGAGGTTATTATTGGTTTGAAGATGGAAAAATGTCTAATTTTACCTCATTTTCTCTACCAAGTAAGTTGCGAAATCACTTACAAAGTTCAGGAATTAACTATATTGATAATACTTTATATCAAGTGACAGAACAATTAAAATTACCGGGAATAACCCTATTAAATAAAGCAATTTTAGCAGGACAAAGACGAGAACTTTTAGCGGCTCGTTGGCTTATTAGTAATTTATTAATATTACCACAGGAAAGGCAGCATTTACCACCGAATTTACCACTAAAACCCCCTATTAATCAAGTAATTATTAAATCAGAGACCCAACCTTTAATAAATATACCACCTGTAGTAAATTCTCAACAATTACAATCTGAATTATTAACATTATGTTTAAATAAACTCAAGTTTCCTTTAGAAAATCTCACAGACACACCTTTAGAAATTGACATTCTCCGAGAAGATAAAAAACGAGAATTGCTTTATATTATCCTTCATAAATTTTTTCAGCAGTTGGATGAAATTAGGAATTTTAATTTTAATGAAAATCAAATATTTAATTTAAAAGAGCAGATTTTAGTAGATTTATGGCAATTTATTATTATAGAATTTTTCGGTAATTACTCCCGTATTAGTTTGGATAAACAAGAGATAAACCTAGTTAAATTATTATTAGATAATACCACAGATCTGCAAAAAGAAATAATTAAAAAAGTTCCATTATTTTGGGATTTTTTATCTTATCTACTACTATGTACAGATTTATATATTGATAATGTTTCTTGTCCCTTTGGTAGTAAAGAAGCTCAATCTCAAGCATTATTAATTTTAGAAAATTTATTGATTCATATAGCTAATAATGTAATTCAACCACTATTAAATAATATAGCAGACGTTGAAACAATCAAACAAAACTTTTATCATAGACAAATGATTTCGACTAGAGAAATTGAAAGATTTAGAAATAACTTATCTTGGAAATACCGATTAAATCAATATATAAATGAAGCTCAAACAATTTTTGAAAGTCGTTATGAGTTATTTGTTTTTGCACCTCGTGGTATTGCTAAAATATCAATTTATGCTCCTCGTAACCAAGAATTAGCGGAACTTTCTGGTATTCCGCTAGGAGTGACATTAATGTTAGAATTTCGAGATGCTATTGCTCCCCGTTTACAGTCATTATTAGGGTTTTTAGGAACTGGAATTGTTTTTGTGTTGACTCAAGTTATCGGTCGGGGTTTAGGTTTGGTTGGGAGGGGTATTTTACAAGGAATTGGTAGCGTTTCTTCGACGGAAAAGGGACAACGGAAAAATAAAAATAGAGAATAAGTTGTACTGCATTTAATTTATATAATTATAGCAGGCAGGATGCCCGCACCACAAGATCTATACATATTACAATTGTACAATTTAGTTGTGTAAAAGTTTATAAATTCCAATCACGACGAAAATTAAAGAAACTTGCTAATAATTCTTGAAAAGCATGGTTTTTATTAATTCTGTGTCTATGCCATTCTCGTGCTGTTTCAATAAGAATTTCTGATAAACTGGGATAAATGGGTGATAATTTTGCTAAATGCTGAATTTTAATATTTTGGGTTATTGCTAAACTAATGATATTAATTAATTCTGCTGCTGCTGTTCCTAAAATAGAACATCCCAATATTTTACCATTTTTAAAAACTATTAATTTACAAATTCCTGTAATTTGTCCTTGAATTTGTGCGCTTGTAGCTGTTTTAAAATATTGTTTGAAAACTAAAACTTGATTTTGGGGATATTGACTTTTTGCTTGAATTTCTGTTAAACCAATTTGTGCTACTCTCGGATAGGTATAGATTCCCCAAGGAACAGACTGATAATTAACTTTTACTCTCGGAAAAAATAAGGCATTTTTTATGGCAATATTAGCTTCATAATTACTAAGATTCTCAATATTATAACCACCAATTACATCACCACAAGCATAAATACGATGATTTGTCGTTTGTAATTTTTCATTGACAACTAAGCGGTGTTGATGATATTTTATTCCTACTGCGGATAGGTTAAGATATTCTAAGTTTGGTTGTTGTCCGGTAGCAATGAAAATTTCATCAGTTTCCAGAGCTTGATTTCCTGCTTGTACCCATTTTTGATTATCTATATGTCGAACTTGGGTTACTTTTGTTTGTGTTAAAACACGCACACCATTAACTTCTAATTGTGCTATTAATAATTGATTTATTTCTGGGTCAAGATGAGGAATAATACTCGATTTTTTAACTATTAAGGTAATATTACAACCAAACTGGGCTAAAATTTGGGCAATTTCTATACTTTGGGGAATACCACCAATAATTACCCAATTTTTAGGTAATGTTGTTACTTCTAAATAGTCCCAAATATTCCTTAAAGTTAGATATTCAATAGTATCTAGTCCCGGAATGTTGGGAATTAAAGGACGTGAACCATTAGCGAGTAAGTAAGTGCGACTATACAACTGTCTTTTATTAACTACAAAACTCAAGGGAGAAGATTGAAATTGACCATTACCAACAATAATATCAACTCCTTGGGCTGCTAAATTAGGAAGGGAATTGATTTGAGTAAGATTTTTGGAAACAGAAATAGCATAAAATAAAGCTTTTTTCCAGTTAAGAGATGTTGTGTTTAAGTTACTATTTGTCTCCTTTGTTTCGTCAATTCCTAGATTTACTAAATTACGAGATTTTTGAGTAATTTTACTAATTTCATTCAGTACATATTGATGATTAAAATAGTAGTCATGAGAAAAATTATCGCTGACAACTAAGGCCACTTTTGCATTTAACCCAGTAGCATTTAAAGCGGCTTGGTATGCAGCAATAGTGTCACCAAGAATAACTATATCGTAATCAATATTGGTCATTAGTTATTAGTCAGTTGTCAGTGGTCAGTAGTTAGTTGTTATTTATTTAGATGTTGTGGTGCGAGAATCTTGTCCGCTAAAACTGTACATCATTTAGATTAAATGCGCTGTGAATGCAGTAGAGTTTACCCACCTGCTACAATTCTGAGTTTTTAATTTTTTTCAGGGCTGTTAATAGGCCTTGGTTATCAGACTCAGAACGGACAGCGACGCGGAAAAAATGATCACCCAATTCTGGAAAACTTAAACAATCACGAATTAAAATCTGGTATTGGTGCAATAATTTTTTTTGTAATTGGGAAGTAGACTGCGGACATTGTACCAATAGGTAGTTAGCAGCCCCTTCTAGGGGGGTGAAACCAGGAATTGAGGTTAAACCTTGGAAGAGTTGATTTCTCGCCTCTGGTAGCCATTTCCAGGTGCGATTTTGAAATTCTGTATCTTCAAGAGCGGCGATCGCTGCTTTGGCTGCTAAAATATTCACAGGCCAGGGATCTCGCCATGATTGCCATTTTGCTAGACGCTGGGGGTGAACGATGGCATAACCTAATCTTAAACCTGGTAGACTGTAGAATTTAGTAAGCGATCGCAAAATCACCAAATTATCATATTCTTGCACCAATTCAATCAGACTTTGTTCCTGATCAGGGGGTAAAAAGTCCATAAAAGCCTCATCCACCACCACCAAAGCAAACCGTTTTAAATAAGGTATAATAGATTCCCGTGAAAATAACTTTCCCGTCGGGTTATGAGGATTATTTAGAAGTAACCCATATTCCGAAGTCAAAAATCCGAAATCTGGAAACAGAGAAATATTCTCCTTCTTAGGTAAGCTGCGTGTCCCTGTTACCAAATCCAAAGGAAACTCCAGCACCTTAGTATTATAAGCCGCCAGGGTGCGGTAATAATCCCCAAAAGCCGGAGTTAGTATAACTGTTGCTGCTAATTGCGCTAATTCTCTACCAACCAGAGTTAATAATTCTGCCGAACCATTACCTGGTAAAATCCAATCAACAGCTATTTGATGAAAGTGACTCAGAGCCAGTCTGAGTTCACTATAATCTGGGTCAGGATAATGCCTGAGATTATCCAGTTGAGACATAATTGCTGCAATGACGCTGCTGGGCGGACCCAACGGGTTGATACTGGCAGAAAAATCCACAATAGCATCCGGGGAACAGCCAGCTAACGCCGCCGCCCAGGCTAAATTTCCCCCGTGTGCTGGTTGTGGCATCAAAAATACTCTCCCTAGAACAAAACTTACTCTTTTGCGGGTGCTACTCTTTCTCTAAACTGTTTTCCAGCGGAAAAAGCGGGAACTCTGGTAGCGGGAATTTCCATTTTTTCGTTGGTTTTCGGGTTACGTCCCTCACGGGCTTTGCGTTCCCGTGATTCAAAAGAACCAAATCCCACTAATGTCACCTTATCACCAGAAGAAACCGCCTCGACAATGGTTTCTATAGCAGCAGTTAAAACAGCATCAGCTTGTTTCTTCGTAACGTTAGCCTTTTCCGCCACTGCATCAATTAATTCGCCTTTGTTCATATCAGACTCCTAAAGTTTTACCAGATATTCTTTCAAGATGCACCCTTTCGCATCTTTACGTAAATCTCTGCTTGTACAAATACAAAAATCGTCCCTGGAGAGTATTTACACTCAAAATCGCCGTAAATCCCATTGACTCGACTTTTCAATGAATCATTCTAAGGTGTTGTCGCCCTAAGTGGATAGGTGAAACTATTAATTTATATAGATTTCAGGATTTTTTATGTTTTTTACCTCTTTTTTGTAATTAAAACACCCTATTTTACTCAATAAATACTTAGTGGTGCTAGTCCTTAGTCTTTAGTCCTTGGTACTGGGAAAATATCTTCTCCCTCTCCTCCTCTAGGTCCCCTACTCCCTTCGTTTTTCTCAACTCTTCCCAGGTTAACTTTTTCTCCTCTATGAGAATAATTCTGGTGGAAATCAGTCCAAACACCTATGTTTACATATTGATATTTTATCAAACTCTTATCAAACTCTTGTGGGGTGGGCATCTTGCCTGCCCTATAACTATTTTATTACCCTAAGTTGCTATTTATTTAACTTTGGGCTGGTCATCATGTAATAATTTTTGAGAATTTTCAACTTTCACCCTATCTCCTCTTCCCGGAGGTTGTGGTTAAACCTGCAAAAAATTGATATTGATATAACTTCATGTAGTTGTAACGAAAAAAAAGGTTTGGCGCTTTCAACCAAACCTCCATAATTGCTGTGCTTAACAACGTACTTAATTAATTTAATCCTACTCTCTTGATAGATCATCTTCCTATGGGATGTGTCCAAATTGTCCTAAAAATGATATAGCATTGTCAACACAGATATTGACCATACAAACAAGTAAATAAACATAAAAAAGGCTTGGGTGTTAGCCAAGCCTCTATATATACCAGGTGTTTACCATATATCACTACTTTAAACCGGATCTTATTGCTATTCATCATTCTTTAAGATGTTTACAAAATCAACAAAATATGATAATTAGCGAAACTACAGTGTTTTTAGCTGTTTCCCTGTTAATTGATCGGAAATAAAAAAAGACTCTGAAATTATTTTCAGAGTCCATATACGTTTTTCAGGCATTAATCAAAGTTAACACTACTCAATTTTCATAAATATTTCTACTACCTAAAGTAGAATTAAATAAAATATTTGTGCTTTTGGTGCGTAAGAAGTTACAATAGAAAAAGGCTTAGTGGTTTACCAAGCCTACATATATACCAATTGTTTACCATAGCTACTGAATTTACATGAATGTTGATATTCATTTATCTAAAATCTAAAGTATGTATAATCTTATATTTTTGGTATTTATTCTCAAATAAGGGAAAAGGTTTAGCATGAAGCTAAACCTCATAAAAAGCAGTTATTCGACACACCAGAATTAATGTAAATCTACTTCTCTTTTTTTTGCATCTCTCTATGGAGTGTGTTTACTTGTCTAGAAGTATGCTATGAACTGAGTCATTTTAAATAAATTTAAATAATAAGTTTATTAGAGATTGTCTCAAAAGTTTATGGCGATTAGAAATCGCTACTACACAAGCAAAGTCCACCTGCGTGGACTAACGAAAAATTAAGGATTTGAAACCTGCGTAGGCAGGTTTTGTCTGTATAGATGTGATTTCTAATCACCCAAATTAGACTCTTAAAACATCCTCTTATTTATTTGTCATGTAAAATTATATAAATTAAATTTATTTACGACAATTATGACCATAAATTCACAAACATTACCACTAGTTAAAAATCCCGAAAAACTAGAAAATCGTCTAGGGGAAATTCCTCTAGAACCGGGAGTTTATTTAATGAAAGATGGCTGCGATCGCCTAATATATATAGGTAAATCTCGTAAATTGCGTTCTCGTGTCCGTTCCTATTTCCGCGACTCCAGCAATAAAACGGAACGTATCAACACGATGGTCAAATTAGTGACAGAAATTGAATTTATCGTCACTGATAGCGAAGCCGAAGCATTAGCACTAGAAGCCAATTTAATTAAACAACATCAACCATATTTTAACGTTTTACTCAAAGATGATAAAAAATATCCCTATCTTTGTATTACCTGGTCAGATGAATATCCGCGTATTTTTATAACTCGTAAACGTCAATTAGCAAAACATAAAAAAGATAAATACTATGGACCTTATACAGATTCCGGTTTATTACGGGAAATTGTGCATTTATGTAAACGCATTTTCCCCCTACGACAAAGACCACAACCTTTATTTAAAGATCGTCCTTGTTTAAATTACAATATAGGTCGTTGTCCTGGAGTTTGTCAAAAATTAGTTTCTCCAGAAGAATATAGGAAAATTGTCCAAAAAGTAGCGATGGTTTTTCAAGGAAGAACTCAGGAATTAATTGATATTTTAACAGAACAAATGGAAAGGGCTGCGGAGGAATTAGATTTTGAGAATGCGGCGAAAATTCGTGATCAAATAGTTGCTTTAAAATCCCTAAATGCAAACCAAAAAGTATCCTTACCTGATGATACAGTATCACGAGATGCGGTGGCCTTAGCCACAGATAATCAACACGCCTATATTCAATTATTTCAAATTCGCGCTGGTCAATTAGTGGGACGTTTGGCCTTTGTTGCTGAGTCTCACCCTGAACCTGGAGAAATTTTACAACGAGTTTTAGAAGAACATTATCAAACAGCGGAAAATATAGAAATTCCTAGCGAAATTTTGGTACAACATGATTTACCAGATAGTGAAATTCTGTCCGATATTTTGACAGAACGTAAAGGAAAAAAAGTGACAATTTTAGCTCCTTTACGACAAACTAAGGCAGAATTAATTGAAATGGTGGAAAAAAATGCCCAATATGAATTACAAAGAATGCAAAAATTGGCAAGTAGCAATCTACAAGCAACTCAAGATCTAGCTACTATTCTCGATTTACCAGATTTACCAAAACGTATTGAAGGTTATGATATTTCCCATATTCAAGGTACTAATACTGTCGCTTCTCAAGTGGTATTTATTGATGGTTTACCAGCCAAACAACATTACCGACATTACAAAATTAGAAACCCTAATATGACAATTGGACATTCAGATGATTTCGCTAGTTTAGCCGAAGTTATTCAGAGAAGATTTAGAAAATATATCGCCAATCCCCAATTAACAAGATTGGGTAATTCTGACTGGCCTGATTTAATTATGATTGATGGTGGTAAGGGTCAATTATCTGCTGTTGTGGGTATTTTAACAGAAATGAATTTATTCGCAGATTTGCGAGTTATTAGTTTGGCTAAAAAGCAAGAAGAAATCTTTTTACCAAATTCATCTCAACCTTTAAAAACTAATCCAGAACAACCAGGAGTACAATTATTAAGAAGATTACGAGACGAAGCCCATAGATTTGCTGTCAGTTTTCATCGTCAACAAAGAAGTGATCAATTAAAACGATCTCGTTTAGATGAAATTCCGGGTTTAGGACAACATAGACAAAAGTTACTATTAGCTCATTTTCGCTCCGTTGATTATATTCGTCAAGCGACATTGACACAATTAACGGAAGTTCCCGGAATTGGTTCTGGGTTAGCGCAAGATATTTATGATTATTTTCATCCTGTTTAAATATTTTTTTGTTTTTTTGTAAATACCATGGTTTTAAGAGATGAAAATTAGCCTGTGTATGATTGTCAAAAATGAAGAAACTACTCTACCAAGGTGTTTGGGAAGTGTGAAAGGTTTTGTTGATGAAATTGTGGTTCTTGATACGGGTTCAACTGATAAAACTCCTCAAATTGCTGAACAGTTTGGGGCTAAGGTTTATTATTTTACTTGGAATAATAATTTTAGTTCTGCTCGAAATCAGGCTTTAAAATATGTTACTGGTGATTGGATTTTGGTTTTAGATGCTGATGAAACTTTAAGGTCGGAAATCATTCCTTTACTTAAATCAGTTATGTGTAAGGAAGAATATCTTGTTATTAATTTGGTGCGTCAAGAAGTTGGTTCTACACAATCACCTTATTCTCTGGTTTCTCGACTATTTCGTAATCATCCAAATATATATTTTGATCGCCCTTATCATGCTTTAATTGATGATAGTGTGACGACAATTTTAACTCAAGAACCATGTTGGGAAGTTGGTTATTTACCAGGGGTAGCAATTCTCCATACTGGTTATCAAAAATCTGTGATTAATGCACTGCATAAATATGCAAATGCCGCAGCCGCAATGGAGGAATTTTTTGCAAATCATCCCCATGATGCTTATGTTTGCAGTAAATTGGGGGCTTTATATGTGCATAATGACAAAATTAATCAAGGTATGAATTTATTAAATCACGGTTTAAATCAATTACTTGATCATCAGGTTGAAGATATAAATTATGATATTTTGTATGAATTACATTATCATTTGGGAATTGGTTATACACATTTACAAGATTTATCCTCAGCTATTGATCATTATCAAGCTGCGGTAAAATTACCTATTTATCCACTTCTAAAATTAGGAGGATATAATAATTTGGGAAATTTATTAAAAAATGTGGGAGATTTACCAGCAGCAAAAGTTGCCTATGAAACAACTATCAAAATTGATCCTAATTTCGTAATTGGTTATTATAATTTAGGGATGGTGTGTAAAGCTATGGGATTATTTTCCCAGGCTATTGATTGCTATAATCATGCTATTAATCTTAATCCTGATTATGCAGAAGCTTATCAAAATTTGGGGGTTGTGTTGTTGAAAATTGGTCATGTTTCCGCTAGTTTAGAAGCTTTTGAATATGCGATCGCTCTCCATGAATTGCATAACCCCGAAGAAGCACAACGACTTCATCAGGGTTTACAGGAAATGGGTTTATTATCAAGTTAATATCAGGATGCGTAGAATCAAAATTAATCACATTTCCCCACTCTTGGGTTTATTTTTACAGCGTCTGGATTTGATATAAATCATCCTATGCTGTTACCTAACTAAATTATACAATCATAATAGGACTAGATATTGTGGTGCGGGCATCTTGCCCGCTATAATTATACAAACTGTACGGATGATATCACCGCAGACTAACTCAGTATAATCACTTAATTAGATGCGAGAAAGCACAAATTTCTCTAATCTATCCATTCCCTTTTCAATGGTCGCCATATCCGTAGCGTAGGAAATACGAATGTTATTATCAGCACAAAAAGCTACACCAGGAATAACTGCAACTTGATGTTCTGCTAATAAAGCGTCACAAAATTCCAGGGATTTTAAGCCGGTTTTGCTGATATCTGGGAATAGGTAAAAAGCACCGTCGGGTTTAGCGGTACTCAAACCAGGAATAGCGTTGAGTCTGTCTAACATGACTTGACGACGTTTAGCAAAGGCTTGACGCATTTCCTCTACACAGTCTTGAGAACCCTCTAAAGCAGCGATCGCTCCATATTGAGCAAAAGTACACACATTTGAGGTACTATGTCCTTGGATGGTACTAGCGGCCTTAATAATTTCTACAGGTCCGGCTAAGTAACCCAAGCGCCAACCCGTCATGGCGTAACCTTTAGCAAAACCGTTACTGATTAAAGTCCGGTTAAAAATCTCTTCACCTAAAGCACCAATACTGATATGTTCTGCACCGTCATAGAGAATCTTCTCATAGATCTCGTCAGAAACCACATAGATATCTGCATCAACTATTACCTGCGCTAAAGCCTTAATTTCCGCCGCCGTGTATACCATCCCTGTGGGGTTAGAAGGGGAGTTAAGAACAAATAACTTAGTTTTTGGGGTAATTGCCTGTTTCAGTTGTTCTGGGGTGATTTTGTAGCCTGTAGAAGCATCTGTTTCTACAATCACAGACTTCCCACCAGCTAATGTCACCATTTCGGGGTAACTTAACCAATACGGGGCAGGGATAATTACCTCATCACCGGGATCAATAAGTGCTACAATTAAATTGTAAAGAGAATGTTTACCACCATTGGTGACAATGACATTTTCTGGCTTATAATTAAGACCATTATCATTTTTTAGCTTGCGAGCGATCGCTTCCCTTAATTTTGGTTCTCCTGTGGCTGGACCGTATTTGGTTTTACCCTCAGCCAAAGCTTTTGAGGCTGCTGCTTTAATGTGCGCTGGGGTGTCAAAATCCGGTTCTCCAGCACTAAAACTACAAACATCTATACCCTTATCCTTCATGGCCTTAGCTTTAGCTGTAATGGCTAAGGTGATAGAAGGTGTTACCCTGCTTACTCTTTCTGCCAGCTTCATTCTACTTTAATTTGGCGAATATCTGTCCTATTGATCTCAGGATATCTCATAATTCTCTTCTATATTTGTCTTTTCTTAAATTCTTTTTCCTTCACCAGCGGTAAATATTGAGATCAATAAGTTACCATAATACCAAGTATATCATGATTGTAGCGGTTGCCAATAACATATTAAATATTACTTCCTATTACCAATCACCAAACAAATAATGACACAAACACTCCCAGCAAAAGATATTAATTTACGCTACTTAATTGATAATTTTGGCATTGATTTAGTTTTAGATGGACAATTTTTCTGGGAATGGCAAGCAGGATTACCAGAAATTACAGATTTAGATAAACAACTTTTAGACAAAGTAAAAGCTGGTTATTTGAATCTTCTCAATTATCCACCATTACTAGCAGATGTTGTCAGAATGGCAATTGTAGACCCAATACTTTTTATCGTTGATTTTTACCTATCTCCTTTTTATGTAAAATCGGAAGAACCTATAGATATTGCTGTACCAGATGAAGATGTAATTATTAAGGGGAGAATGGATATTTTAGTTTTAAAAAATCAATTATGGGTGATGATTATTGAGTCAAAAAAAGCTTCATTTTCTATTGAAGAAGGACTGGCGCAAATTTTATCATATATGTTAGGTAATCCCTATCATGATCAACCCAGTTTTGGGATGATTGCTACAGGTAGTGAGTTTATTTTTGTGAAATTAGTCAAAGGAAAACCTACCCGTTATTCTTTGTCAAAAGGTTTCTTAATGCGTAATCCTGGCAATGAATTATATGATGTATTGCGTATTCTCAAGCATTTAACTCAACTAGTGACTGCTTGAAACAAGATTGTTTTCTTCTTGGTAACAAAGTAGCGAATCATAATCAATAATCATAATCAATAAAGATGGAGGTGAGTTATGGTTCAAGCATTAACAAAATTATTAACTTTTGCAGATTTCATCCTTGAATACAGTAACAACCCCCGCTATGAACTTGCAGACGGAGAATTGATTGACATGGAACCAACAGGACCCCACGAAACCGTCGGTGGTAAAATAGCAACTCAACTAGGTATCGCTATTACCAATGCACAACTTCCCTGGTTTATCCCTCGTACCTGTCTTATCCGTCCTTTTGCAGAAATAGCCACAGCCCGACGACCTGATATTGTAGTATTAGATGAAACTTTGCTGCACCATGAGCCTTTTTGGGAACATCAACCAGTTATTGCTTTAGGACAATCAATTAAATTAGTGGTTGAAGTTGTCAGCACTAACTGGGAAACAGATTATGCTCGTAAAGTTGAAGAATATGCTTTATTAGGAATTTCTGAATATTGGATTGTTGATTATCGAGGTTTGGGAGGAGTAGTTTTCATTGGTAAACCAAAGCAACCGACATTTACAGTTTGTCAATTAATTGGGGAAGATTATAGTCAGCAACAATATCGTTTAGGAGAATATATTAAATCCTCTCTTTTACCTTCTTTACAACTGCGTCTAGACGATATTATGCCACGATAATTTTTGTGAGAATTTATCATACCGAAATAAAATCAGGGCTAAAGCCCTGACTACAAACAAATGATATGATAATTTTTTGTGGCACTTGCCTAAGTCCTAATTAATTCATTTTGATAATCAAATTATCAAAATAATTACAGCATTTTCCGGTGTAATAAGGTACAGTTTGGGCGGGCAAGATGCCCACCCCACAAGAGTTTCATGATTATGATTTGTACCTCATAAGAACGAAAT
>OMJF01000197.1 GCA_900299285.1 Anabaena sp. 54
TGTTATGCACCTAAATTGTATAATCCTAAAATGGTTAAATCTTGTGGGGTGGGCATCTTGCCCGCCAGACTTATACAAATTAAATACACAACAGCTTATAATTTATGATTAAAATTGTCAAAAATTGTCATTAAAATTGTGAGAAAATTGTCAATTATTTCCTAGCATAAATACCTGGGGCATAAGCCTCAATGACTTTACCAGTGCGAGTGCAAGTGATCATCAAGTAGTCGCAACTAGGGCATTGTGTCCGCGTAATTTGACTATCAGCAATATAATAACGTTCAGCCGCACTACCGCAATTTGGGCAATGAATCTTTTGTGATACTTGCATTTTTAAAACCCTGAAATTAATAATTTTTGATTTGATTTGAGAAAAATTGACAAAAATTGAGAAAAAAAATTGACAAAAATATGTTTGATTGTCCTGAACTTGATATCTTTTATTATCTTAAACCTGATAATTATTATCATCATGCTTGAGATATATAAATTTACTTTAGATGTAACTTTTTTAGATTAGCTTTAGATTAGCGGTGATCCCTATGGTGTAATCCTTGAGATAGTCTAATTTATTTTTTGGTAAAAAACCACCTATTTTCCCATTCAAGCGTTACCAGATAGGAAAAACTGTAATCAAAATCACAAAATTACTAGTTTTATATTTGTTTTATATTTAATTAATCTTTTTTCCCTCTTCCCTCTTCCCTGTAACCTGTTCCCAGTTAAGAGTTCCCAGTTAAGAGTTCCCTGTTCCCTTAACTATGAAGAAAAAAGTAGGTAGTCATAGCAAAAGCTACCACTATAACAAATTTTCGCACCAAACCGGGTTCTAATCTGTATCTAAAAGAGCTTCTACTGATAATTCTAATCCATCAGCAGCTATTAAATTTATATCAAAAAATAACTCATCCTCATCACCAAATTTACCAGAAATCATATTTTACCACACACTCCAGTTTCATTAATTCGGAAAACGTGCAGTTTGACATTTGGGTATTTCTGATGTGCTTGTTGTGCAGCTAATAAGGGATCTTCATTAATAAAAATATTCACAGCTATTTGGCTCAATTGCTATATACCAGTTATAGTGAGTTTTAATTAGTTCTGGTTTTAACTGCTCAAAAATTATTTTACATTCTTGAGATAATTTTTCCCGTTCAGCTTGCCATTGCCTCTTCTGTTCTTGATTCCATTGAATTTCGGGGAAGATTCTGCCTCTGCGGACTGTGTGAGTAGATTTTGTTTCTGGCATAGCTTTGTTTTGTACTAATGAAAAATATAGTAGTTCCCGGTATTATGAAGTACAGATATTAATGATCAAACTCTTGTGGTGCGGGCATCTTGCCCGCATAAGCTTTACCTCACTCAAGCTGAAATTGCTGTATATTGTTACATAACATATAATATATTATTATATCATTACATCGCCTTTTTTGATGAATTTATTTCAAATTGATATGTTGTAATTTACAAGCTGAAAAATTCGTAATTGATAATTATGAAATTACGAATTACGAATTTTTAATTACCTATGCTGTTACTTTAGCTAATGCTTTTTCTACAGCTTTTAAGGCTTGATTTATTTCTGCTTCTGTGACAGTCAGAGGAGGCACAAACCGGAGGACTTTGGGACCTGCGGGAACAAGTAATAAACCTGCTTCCATAGCAGCTTTGACAATTTCCGCAGCAGTTAAGGGAATATCAGCTTTGATTTCCATACCGTTAATTAAACCCCAACCGCGCACTTCTGTGATATATTGGGGATATTTAAGAGCGATCGCCTTTAATCCTTCTCGTAAATGTGCGCCCTGTTCTGTAACATTCTGTAAAATATGCTCTTTTTCCAAGGTCTCACACACACTCAGCGCCACACCACAAGCAAAGGGATTACCACCAAAGGTACTTGCGTGTTCTCCCGGTTGGAAAATATCACAGAATTTCTTACTCATCATCGCACCAATGGGAATACCACCGCCCAAACCTTTGGCGCTGGTGAAAATATCTGGTTCTACTCCCAAATGTTCATAACCCCATAATTTACCACTGCGTCCCATACCTACCTGAACTTCGTCGAAAATCAACAAAATACCGGTTTCATCACAAATCTCCCGCAACCGCTTAAAATAGGCAATATCCCCAGGACGAACTCCACCCTCACCTTGTAATGGTTCAATTAAAATAGCTGCAACACGATAATTACCTTCATCTAACTCAGTCACAGCAGCCTCAACTGCTCTAATATCGTTATAATTGACATAGTGGAAACCAGGAACTAAGGGATCAAAGTGTTTTTGATACTTTGGTTGTCCGGTAGCGGTAACGGTTGCTAAAGTCCGTCCGTGAAAACTCGCATGGGCGGTTAAAATAATCGGGTTAGCAATCTCTAAAACCGTGTGTCCATATTTACGAGCTAGTTTAATAGCTGCTTCATTAGCTTCAGCGCCAGAATTGCAGAAAAATACTCTATCTGCACAAGAATGATCAACAATCCATTTAGCTAATTGACCTTGTTCAGGAATATAATACAAATTAGAGACATGATGCAGTTTTTGAATTTGTTTAGTTACGGCTTCTACCATTGCTGGATGAGCGTGTCCTAGAGTACAAGTGGCTATTCCCGCGACAAAATCTAGATATTCCTTACCTTGGGTATCCCAAACACGACAACCAGCACCCCGTTCTAAAACTAAGGGAAAGCGTCCATAAGTGGACATGACGACTTCATTGAAGCTATCTACATTAAAGGGGATATCTGAAGAGATTGTAGGTTGCTCAACTAGACTTTGGATACTCACTACCGCACCTCCTAAAAATTTTTATTTTAATAGATATTTACCAGATTAACGTGATAAAAGGTTGGTTTTAATGAAGATAATTAATTATTGCAAATTAGGACGTACACAAGCGTCAGATATTAAAAATTTGGTTATTTACATAATTTATGCTGTCTGACGCACCCTACCATACTGATTTGTGACATTTCTTTTGATCTCACGCAGAGACGCAGAGAACGCAGAGAAAATGTCAAAATTATCTGCGTTTAATTTTTGATATTTTATTCTGAAAATCCTGGTGATCGTGATTCGGACATTTTTAAATAAATAAAGCGGGTGGCGGGAATCGAACCCGCATTATTAGCTTGGAAGGCTAAAGTTTTACCACTAAACTACACCCGCAAATTTCTAACTTAATCACTATAACATGGATTTTTTAAAAGCGCAAGCATTTATTGGGAATTTATTGGCTCAATTTTCAGTTGGAGACGAATATATAAATTGCTCAAGTCTGGTTTTGATCCATCTTGATTATAACCAGCAAGAAACCTCTCTTGTGCAAGTATCTGATTAATTGCTTGCTCATAAATGCTTATTTCCCTGGAAGGTATCTCTGGTTCAGTGGTGATAATTTCTGCTTCTTTCGGTACAAAAGCAATAGTAGCGATCGCTCCACCTTTATTTACTTTGGGTCAGGTTCTGAGTTAGTGTTTAAAGGGGGTTCTACTGCGGGAGTTGGGGAATAAGTGGGAATGTCTGAGGGGAGAACGATTTCCTTAATCTTTAGTATCATTTTAATTTAAAAGTTGGATATAATTTATAGTAGTAGTTAAGTATAACTGGTAATAGTTTAAAGTATAAATCAAATTAATCCCTAACTAGCTTTGAAATCCTGGTTTTTTCACCCTCCCCACCCCCAATTAAGCTCAAAAACTGGTAGTTTATCTCTTGGACTACTTCAAATTCGTGTAGCTACACCTGATGATGTCATGAGTATCGCCCAAATTGTTGCTGAAAGCTTTCACTCTCAAAAGGGTTTATGGGGTTGGGCTTTCCCTTTATTTCGTTTGGGCGTTTACGAAGATCTCAGGTATCGCCTCCAGTTTCCCACACATCATCATATTTGTTTGGTTGCTGTTGATACTACCACTAAAGATCATCAAATTATGGGAACTATAGAAATGGGTGTGAAAACCAGTAATTCTTGGACTGGTATGAACAAACGTTTCCCCTATTTATCTAATTTAGCAGTTCACCCCAATTACCGAAGATTGGGTGTGGCTTCTAGCTTATTAATTCATTGTGAGCAAATTTCCCAAGAATGGGGATTTCAAGACCTATATCTCCATGTCTTGGAAAATAATTATCAAGCTCGTCAGCTTTATTGTAAGTTAGCATATCGTGTGTATAAAGTCGAATCTCTTTGGAATGCGCTTTTACTTAATCGCTCACGGGAGATATTGCTACATAAACGTCTACATCTACGATAAAGCTGCTTGTATCCGTTCTATGGTGCGATTGTTCTCCGCTGGTGTACCAATGGTGATTCTTAACCCGTTGGGTAAAAGTCTAATTAATGTACCTTGACTTCTAAGTTTTTGGTTGAGATTCGTTAAGACGTGATTTTCTGCGTCCTGATATTCAGATTTAACACGCAAGTAAATAAAGTTAGTTCTGCTGGGTGTAATTTCTAAGATTGAGTGTGCTGATAAAGCTGTAATTAGTTTGGTTCTTTCATTTAGGGTTTGGGGAATTGACTGTAATAAAAGTTGCCGATTTTCCAAAGCCATGAGAGCGGAAGCAATGGAAAAACTAGGAAGATTGTAGGGAAGACGGACTTTTTCTAAAATAGCGATCGCTTGTGGATGTGCGATACAATACCCTACACGCATGGCCGCAAGACGGAATGCTTTAGAAAAAGTACGTAATATTATCCAGTTAGGATGTTGTAATAATTCTGCTGCTAGAGTAGTTTGGCTAAATTCAAAGTAAGCTTCGTCAATGACTACTAATATCTCTTCTGGTAAACTTTTTAACCATGTTATTTCCGCTGCTGTTAAGCAATTAGCTGTAGGGGAATTGGGGTGAACGACAAAAACGACGCGAACGGCGGGATTTTGGGTATGTGAAATTGCAGATTTTGCAGCTGCTAAATCAGTTTCAAAATTGTCTTGATTTCTCCCAATTGTCACCACAGAAATTCCCAAAGTTTGGGCTAAAATTGCGTACATTGAGAAAGTAGGGTTAGCGACCAAAATAGAACCTTCTCCTCCTAAACAAGTCGCAATTAATAGGGATCTAATTAATTCATCAGAACCATTACCAACGGAGATATTAGCAGCAGTGAAAGTTGAATTTTGTAGATTTGCTGATTCATTAACATATTCAGATATAGCATTTTTCAGAGATTCATGACCACCATCTGGATAACGATTAGTTTCGATAATTTGCTGATAAATAAAAGCTAACTTTTCTTTAATTTCTGGTGGTAGATCTAAAGGACTTTCATTAGTATCTAATCTATCAAATTGGATATTAACTGGTTCTGTATTATCACTTCCGGGGTGAGGTTTGTAAGCATTAAGTTGGGATAAATCAGAGCGAATAAATTTGAGATTTTGCATTGGTAATAATAAAAAGGTCTTAATTAACTTTTATTGTTCATAATAGCTGACAAAATAGACAAATTTCTTGCCAGATTTCTTGACTAACATTCCCTAAAGCGTGATCACTATTGAACTCTTTTAATTTTACCCAAGAACGAGAATTAGAGAAAGAGCGACTAGCCTGGACAGGGATTACTTTATCATATTTACCATGTAAAATCAATGTAGGGAGGGGACGTTGTAATAAATCTTCTGAATATTGATGAGCATCCTTAACAAAATTATAATGTAGAGGGAGTAATTGTTCATAGCCATAATGGTAAATCATCATATATTTTGTTAATTGCCATAATTTTAATCCTGTTCCTAATTTTGGTAACCAATGGGATAAAAAACCGAAAGCTGGTGCTAATAAAATTAGTCGTTTTACTTGTAAATATTCTTGTGCTATGTAAGCAGATATCAAACCTCCTAAACTAGAACCAATCAGGGTAACAGGTTGAGAATCTAGAGGAAAATTAGTAGTAACTTGTTGAATTTGTCGAGTTATAGTTAAATCAGAAAATCCACCTATATTTAAGTCAGGAATAGACATTGATATTTGGAGTTTTGATAATCTTTGTTGAATATCTTGGGCTTTTTTTGACTTAGGACCAGAAGCGAAACCGTGAAGATAGAGATAATTCATAACTAGGGGAGTTTTACATGGCATTAATTACAGAATCTATCACAGTAGAAACACAGGGAATAGCGATCGCATTACCAGTTAATTGGTGAATTTATGGGTATTTGATTAAACGGTGCGTTACGCTGCTGCTAACGCACCCTACAAAATAGAGAATAAATACTATCTCATAGTGACAAATTCCTCTGCGGCCGAGGGGTGAATACCCACAGTAGCATCAAAATCAGCCTTAGTTGCACCCATTTTAACAGCTATAGCTACACCTTGAATAATCTCTGCTGCATTGTCTCCCACCATGTGAGCGCCTAAAATCTTATCAGTTTGATTATCTACAATTAATTTCATCATGGTTTTTTCTTGCTTACCCGCTAAGGTGTAATACATGGGTCGGAAATTGGTACGATAGATTTTAATCGCATCACCGTACTTTTGCCTAGCTTGAGACTCTGTTAAACCTACTGTAGCGGATTCTGGAGTGGTAAATACCGCTGTGGCCACGGTTTCATGACTAAATTTTCGACGGTTATCACCAAATTCACTATCAGCAAAAGCGCGTCCTTCACCAATCGCAACCGGAGTTAAATTTAATCTATCCGTAACATCACCAACAGCGAAGATATGAGGTTGACAAGTTTGACTATACTCATTTACGGCTATAGCATTGGAAATACTGTATCCTGGTTCTGCTTCTGAACTGGGAACACAGTCAAGTTGAGCATTTTCTAAACCTAGTCCTTCGATATTGGGACTACGACCGGTTGCTACTAAAAATACATCAGCAATAATTGGTTCTTGATTTTCTCCAGATAAGGTTAATTTTAATCCCTCTGTCACTTTTTCTATGGCTGTAACTTGGGTATTCTGAATAATGCGAATACCATGATTTATCATTCCTTCTTGAATACTAGTGCGGATATCTTGGTCAAAACCATTTAAAATTTGTTCTTTGCGGATAATTTGCGTAACTTCCGAACCCAAACCGCGCATAATACAAGCAAATTCACTCCCAATGTAACCAGCGCCAATAATAGCGATATGTTTTGGTTGAGTCTTTAAATGAAAAATTTCATTAGAGGTAATAGCGTGTTCTATACCTGGTATTTCTGGTTTTATAGGACGACCACCTACAGCAATTAGAATTTTATCTGCTGTATATTTTGTATCATTAACTTCGACTGTATGAGGATCTACAAAGGTAGCACGACCAGAAATTAATTTTACACCAGCTTTTTGTAAAAGACTAATGTGTAGTTTTGAAAGTCTGTTAACTTCATTATTTATAGATGTAATAAAATGTTCCCAATCAAATTTTACATCTCCTACTGTCCAACCATAACCTGCTGCTTCTTGAAATTGAGCAGGAAAATGAGAACCATAGACCATGAGTTTTTTAGGTACACAACCGCGAATGACACAAGTACCACCAACTAAATCATATTCAGCAATTGCTACTTTTGCACCATAACTAGCTGCGCGTTTAGAAGCAGCCAAACCACCTGAACCAGCACCAATGACAAACAGATCATAGTTAAAGCTCATAATTTTCTACCTCTTTTAGCTCAACGATTAACAATGTATGATACATTATTAGTAATTTATCATAATTTATTGACAATGTATTGTGAGCAATTGACAATGTATTGTAAAAAATTGTTAATGTATAACAACTAAGTGACAATTGAACATTACTAATAATTACTGATTAATGATCATAAACTACTAAGTATTAATCAATAACTAATCCAATCACTCCAACTACCAGCGTAAAGTTTAGCGGTAGAAATTCCAGCAATTGCTAAAGAAAGTAAATTTACGCAAGCTGTAATACCAGAACCACAATAAACTAAAATTTCTTTAGTTGTATCTATATTTTCCCAACGTTGAGATTGCTGTATTTGAGAAAGTATAACACCAGAAGAGTCAGTTACTTCTTGCCAAGGATAATTAACAGCGCCGGGAATATGTCCAGCAATTTTATCAATTGGTTCTTTTTCTCCAAGATAACGTTCTTTTTCTCTAGAATCTACTAAAATTATGTTGAGACTATTTTGACAATTTTTAACATAATCAAAATCTACGACTTTATCTTTTTGTAATTTGGGAATAAATGTTCCTTTTTCAGCAACAGGAATGATATTTGTAACTGTATAACCTGCATTTTTCCAACCTGAAAAACCACCATCTAAAACAGCTACTTGTTCATGTCCTAAATACTGTAATAACCACCATAAACGAGAAGCAAAAGCTAAACGAGAATCATCATAAGCTATTACTAAAGTTTTTTGAGAATTTATGCCGATTGCTGCTAGTTTTTCCGCTAATTCTGTAGTATTAGGTAAAGGATGTCTTCCTCCGTGTTCTTTTACGGGACTAGATAAATCTTGATTTAGATCTAAATAATGAGCATTGGGAATATGATTGGTATGATATTGCTGTCTTCCTAATTGTGAATCAGCTAAAGAAAACCGACAATCAATAATCACAACATTAGGATTGTGAAGATGATCAAATAGCCATTGTGAAGAAACAGTAAATTGATTTATCATGATTATAGATAATGGGTAATGAGTAATTGACAACTGACTTTTTTCTTGATAAAATGTCGAACTTAGAAGATTTTACACCACAACAAACACAAGATGGTTCTTTTACCTTCTTTTCTAGAGAATTTAACCAAGCCTTTCATAGTCATTATGGAGCAAAACAAGAGAGTTTGCTAAAGTTTGTGATTCCCACCCAATTACCAATATTAGCAAAGACAGGATTTGTGCGATTGTTAGATATTTGTTATGGTTTAGGATATAACACAGCAGCAGCTTTGCAGACAATTTGGGAAATAAATCCTCATTGTCATGTAGAAGTGATAGGCTTAGAAATAAATCCCGCAGTCCCCATAGCAGCAATTACCAATCAGTTATTTGATGGTTGGGATGAAAAATATATAAAACATATAAAAGTTTTAAGTCAAATAGCTTTTGAGCATAACATTAAAATAGATCATCTTCAAGCTACCTTACTCATTGGTGATGCTAGAAGCCTGATTTCACAAGTATATGAATTGGGTTTTCAAGCGGACGCAATTTTTCTTGACCCTTTTTCACCTCCCCAATGTCCGCAATTATGGACTGTGGAATTTATCAAAAAAGTATCAGAGTGTTTACATAAAAATGGATTAATTGCTACTTATTCCTGTGCTGGTGCTGTACGGACTGCGCTGTTAACCGCTGGGTTGGTTGTAGGTTCGACTTCACCGGTAGGAAGACGCACTCCTGGTACGATAGCAGGGTATCATGAACATGAGGAAAAATCAAGTAAATCATATTTTTTAGCTCTTTCTCCAGCAGAAAAAGAATATTTACTAACTCGTGCTGCTATTCCTTACCGAGATCCTACTTTAAGGGATTCTGCGGAAGATATACTAAAAAGGCGACAACAAGAAGTACAAGCTTCTGCTTTAGAATCAACTTCACAATGGCGCAAAAGATGGTTAAAATCGGGAAATCATAAATAATGATCACAGAAAATATTAGTATAAAAAATATTTGCAGTAATGTGATAATAGTATTAGTAGAACCAGCAGGTCCGTTAAATGTAGGTTCAGTGGCCAGAGTGATGAAAAACCTTGGCTTGTCTAAATTAATACTAGTCAATCCTCAATGCGATCGCTCATGTTTTGATGCTATAAAAATGGCAGTTCATGGTCAAGACATTTTAGCAACTGCGGTGATAGTAGACACATTACCAGAAGCATTACAGGGCTGTGTTCGTGCCATTGCTACCATTGGTCGGGACTACAGTGGAGAAATACCCGTAGAAAACCCGCGCACGGCTTTACCTTGGTTATTAGAAACACCAGAAAAGCCCGTAGCTTTGATTTTCGGAAGGGAAGACAGGGGGTTAACCAATGAAGAATTAAATTATGCCCATAAATTAGTGTTCATTCCCACTAGTCCAGAATATCCATCTTTGAATTTAGGGGCTGCGGTTGCCATTTGTTGTTACGAATTGTCACAATCTAGCAGTATCATTATAGATGATAATAAAAGCACGGTAGAAATTGCTCCCTTAGATGCCATGGAGGCGTATTATCAAGAATTAGAATCATTACTGCTGGCCATAGGCTATCTTTATCCCCATACAGCAGCTAGTCGCATGGAAAAATTCCGTCATTTATATAACCGCGCTTACTTAAAAACTCAGGAAGTGGGGATGTTGCGGGGGATTTTACGACAGGTAGAATGGGCAATTAATAGGTCAAAATCATAAAAACCTTTATCCGCTAATTACCCAAAAAGATGAATATAGTGTAAACTAGACACAAAAACACTACTTAGTTATAGCAGGTAAACTAAGTACCATGGTGCATCAATTAACAATCTGGGTGGAAGGTGACAAGGAGTACCTATGTCAGAATCAAGTGACAAACTGATACCTATATCACGGGGACAGCCAGTACAGCGTCGCCGACGTAAACGTACAGTCTCAAAGACAGGACAAAAAAAAAGCAATCAGCAGCCAATTTCTAGCCCAAGAGAAGGGGGAAAAGTAACACGTCTAGAGAATCATCATATCAGTCCGGGTCTGATATCGTCTGGGGGGCGAAAACCAGCAGCAGAGGTGATGATGTATCCGGGAGTGAAAACCGTACCTCCGGTCAAAAAAAATCCTCAATTTTCCCCAGGAGGGACTGTGAGGTTAAAGACTGTACCTATAGAAAAGTCAAAAATAGGCAGAAAAGAATCACGCAAGACTAGGTTAAAACCCATGGCCAAAGTCATGTTATATGCCTTGCGCTTTTTGATCGTCGGGGTAGGTATTGGTGCGATTGTCGGTACTTTGTTGTCAGTCCTAGACCCTGCTAGTCGCATTAATTCAGTAGCGGTATTATCTCAATCTTCAGCACCTCAAAAAGCTACTGATTCTGCTAAAACGGGTTTATATATGTCCCAGGAAATTACCCCTTTAAAAAATACTCTGCAAAGCCTCGCTGCGGCTAATTCTGATTTAACGGCGGGGGTATTTTTATTAGATTTAGATAATGGTGCTTATGTAGATATTAATGGTAATAGGAGTTTTCCGGCTGCTAGTACGATTAAAATCCCGATTTTGATGGCTTTTTTCCAGGATGTAGATGCAGGTAAAATCCGTTTAGATGAAATATTAACTCTAGAAAAGGAGATGATTGTCGGTGGTTCGGGAAATATACAATATCAAGCTCCGGGCAGCAAGTACACGGCTCTTGATCTGGCGACAAAAATGATTACAATTAGCGATAACACCGCGACAAATATGTTAGTTGCTAAATTGGGGGGACAAGAGGCTTTAAATGGGCGTTTTCGCAGTTGGGGACTAACAACAACAATGATTCGTAGTCCGCTCCCAGATTTACAAGGGACTAATACTACCAGTCCGCGAGAATTGGCGAATTTAATCTCTATGGTCGAACAAGGTAATGTGGTGACTATGCGATCGCGCGATTTAATGCTTAACATTATGAGCCGGACGGAAAGAGATAATCTTTTACCTGCTGGTTTAGGAAAAGGCGCAAATGCTTACCACAAAACCGGTGATATTGGTACTATGTTAGCAGATGCGGGTTTAATTGATGTCCCGACGGGTAAGCGTTATATTGCGGCTATTATGGTACAACGTCCCAATAATGATCCTCGTGCTGCAAAATTAATTACTTCTATTTCCAGTTCTGCTTATCAATACTTCAGCCAAGCTACAGTACAACCTAGTAATTTTACTAAAAATCAGCCTAATCAACCTGTTCCTAATTATCAAGTACCGATTCAACCGATTCAACCTGTTCAGCCTTTTATTCCAGCCCCGATGATCAATCCAAACGTACCGAATGGAATGGTTAATAATGTGCCTATGGGTACTTATCAACCGCCGATAATCACTCCCCAGTATTATCCACAACAATAAACAAAACGAAGAGGATATAGCGATAGCGAATCCTGTCTAATGAACTACACAGTAATTTATTCCCTATCACCTATCACCTATCACCTATCACCTATCACCTATCACCTATCACTTATCACCTATCACTTATCACCTATTCCCTTACAGTTTTTGATATCGCATTCCGGGAAGTTGGGTAACTAAACCCATAAGTTCTAACTGTAATAAAGAACTGGAAACTATTGCAGCATTCATACCTGTTTTTTGAATGATAAAATCAAAAGATAAAGCATCAATAGCTAAAGTATTTATTACCTGTTGTAATTCCGGTGCTAAATTAGGTAAAGGAGGAGATTTAACTAGAGGTGATTCTGTTTCTATATCTATTTGGGGAATTGCTCCCAACATGATTAATAATTCTTTAAGTTCATGATTAATTAAACCTGCACCTTGACTAATTAATTTTAAACAACCTTGTGATGGTTGATCATCAATTCTTCCCGGTAACGCATAAACATCTCGATTAAATTCATTAGCATAGGTAGCTGTAATTAAAGCACCAGATTTTAGAGGCGCTTCCATAACTAATACCGCACGACTTAAGCCAGCAATAATACGATTTCGGCGAGGAAAATGGGTGCGGTTTGGTGGTGTTTTTGCGGGATATTCACTAATTACTATCCCAGATTTTAATATCTGTTGATATAAATCTCGATTTTTATGGGGATAAATAACATCTACACCTGTTCCCATAACTGCTAATGTTCTTCCTCCCGCTTTCAATGCTGCTGAATGACTTTCGGTGTCTATTCCTTCGGCCATACCGGACACAACAGTAAAACCATTTTTGGCTAAGGCGGTACTAATTTGACGAGTCCATTTAATTCCATATTCTGTGGGTTGACGAGTTCCCACAATTCCTACCAAGGATTTTTGTCCTGAATTTTCCTGTAAATCAATTTCACCTCGATAATACAACAGCGGGGGAGGGGTGGGAATTTCTCGTAATAGTTGGGGATATTCTGGGTCTGCTGGTGTCCAAAAATGGGGGTTTATTTGTTGGTGTTGGGTAAGTAGTTGTTCAGGGTTTAAACGAGATTTTTGTTGAACAACTTTTTCTAAGGTCTGAATTCCAAAACCTTCGACTTTTCGCAATTCTCCAGGACTGGCTTTCCAAGCTGTTTCTAGGTTACTAAAGTGCTGTTTTAATCTTTGTATTAGTATTGGACCAATACCAGGAATTTGTGACCAAGCTAACCAGTATTTACGTTCTTCTATATTTGACATTTTTGCATATTTAACCTTTGCTAAGTTCTAAAAATTATCTGAAGAAGGGGAAAACGAACCACTCCAGACACAGAGGACAGGGAGAAATCCGGGTTTAAGAGTTTTTTATTTGGAAGTCTCTAAATGTTGCTTTTTTAAATAATCAAATACTGATTTGTCTCCAATGTCGGGAGGAATAGGTTGAATGATTTTCCGCACCGCAAAAATTAAAAAGCAAATTGTCCAAGTTGCTAATAAAATCTGTTCGGTTTGGGTGGATAAAATTCCTGTTAAATGTCCTAATAATAATATGGGAACAAGGGGAGTTAAGATTTTAGTTTCTAAACGATTAAAGCAAAAACCTTCTTTAAAATAAATTCCTGTTAAAGCTGCAAAAGTGAAGCCAATTCCTAATATAGTCAATGGTTGATTATAAACAGTAATTGCGAAAGCTTGACTATCACTATGGGCGAAAATTAAAGCAGAAATGCTACCAATTATCCAGAAAATTTGCAAAATTTGGTGCAAAAATTTCATATAAATATGAATAGTTAATAAACTGATACCAAGTGCAAGACTAAAACAGGTGTAAATAGGTGTAATGGCTTGAATTACAGCGGGTTGGGGAGAAATTAAAACCAAACTACTACCAAGGGCAAAACACAATGCTGCTATTATTAATCCTGTCCGATATATTATCACACTTTGGCGATCGCTCTGAGTAATTGTAAATTCCCCAAATTGACCTTGATATATTTCTGGTGATGATATTATTTGTGTAGTCATATTTCCTAATCTTACTTATTATTTAGTAATCTCTTTTCTTTGCGCCTGGAGCGCCTCTGCGTGAGAAAAAAATTATTAATGTCCTTTCCCAGCACCTAAATATAATTCTCCCACTTTTGGATCATGTAATAATTCTCTACCAGGTCCTGAGATAGCGTCTTTTCCTGATTCTAACACATAGCCCCGGTCTGCCATTTCTAAGGCTTTGCGGGCGTTTTGTTCTACTAAAACTATAGCAGTTCCCGATTGGTTAATTTGTTTAATTTGCTCAAATACCTGATTTACTAAAATGGGAGATAATGCGGCTGAAGGTTCATCTAAGAGCAGTAAACTAGGTTCTAACATTAATGCTTTCCCCATAGCTAACATTTGTCTTTCTCCACCAGAAAGAGTCCCCGCTCGTTGACGAAAGCGATCGCTCAATCTCGGAAACATATTGTATATTTTATCTTTCAGGGGTTTTAATGGGATATTCCTGACAAAAGCCCCCATTTCTAAATTTTCATCTACGGTTAAAGAGGGGAAAACATTAGCAATTTGCGGAACATAGGACATACCTTTTTCTACAATTTGATTGGATTTTAAACCTACCAAATTCTGATTTTTAAAGGTAATTTTTCCAGTATGGGGTGTTAATAGTCCAAAAATAGTTTTGATTAATGTTGATTTACCCGCACCATTGGGACCAATTACTGTTACCAATTCCCCATTAGTAACGTGGAAGTTGATACCTTGTAAAATGTCTACATCTTTAATATATCCTGCATGGACATTTTCTACTTTTAATAAATAGTTATTCGTCATTTGTTCGTTGTTATTTGTCGGTTGTTATTTATTATTTGTCAGTTGTCAGTTGTTTTTCTTTTATCACTGACCACTGACCACTGACCCATGACTATTTTGGGGTTTTTTGCAATTCTGGTCTTTCTTCTGCCAAGATCGCATTTTCTACGGGACAAACTTGGAGACAGATGCCACAATCAATACAAGTAGCAAAGTCAATCCAGTACCAATCTGTGCCTTTGACGTTTTTTCCTGGACCTTCATGAATACAAGCTACTGGACAAGCACTTACGCAGTCAGCAACACCTTCACAAACGTCTGTAACAATACTATGTGGCATTTTTCCTATTCTTCCTCTTTTTTGTTTGTTATTCTTGACTTATGATCCTGCTTCAATGGTATAAGAACCATCAGCTTTTATCCAAGCAATTTTGGTAATGGAGCGATCGCTTGCATATTGACGAATCGCGCTTACATCTCTCCCCCCTAAGTCCATTTCTACTCTTGTATCAGTATTATTACGAAGTTTTTCCGCATAATCAAAAGCCGCAGCTTCAGCGCCAGGAGTTTCTGGAACTACCAACCAATGACTGGCGGGTATACTCTGGGGTAATTCCTGATTAAATGAGAGAACTTGGTATAAATCATCAATACTCAGTTCAAAGCCGATACCGGGGATATTTTCACCTTGGGGATGATATAAACCTAGTAATTGGTCATAACGACCACCTCTTCCTAAAACCTGTGCCTGGAAATTTGTATCACTCACTACTTCAAATACAATACCTGTGTAGTAGTCAATAGTTTGAATTAGGCTCAAATCAAGGATTAGTGGGAATTTACCCTCTAGTAATTTTACCAAAGATTTGAGGTTATTTATTGCTTCGTGCTGGTCTGGTTCTAGGTCTAGACTACTGACTTTTTCTAAGACTTCTTGACTATCTCCCCGCAAATCCAACATGATTTTAGCCCGCTGGTGTAGTTCTTCACTCAAAGGCAAAGTATCAAGAGTTACATAATTCAAATGAGCGATCGCAGTACGGACTTGATTTCTAATTTCCGGGGGAAAAGCATTCAACAGGGAGCGAGTAATTCCCGCTTCCCCTAGAATTAACCGCCACCCTTGTAAATTCAAGGCTGCGAAACAATCCGCTACTAACAACAATACTTCCGCATTAGCCAATAATCCTCCCGCGCCCAGTAACTCCACCCCAGCTTGATAATACTCTTGCTGACGATTATGGCGGCCTTCCCAATGGCGACGAAACACATTAGCATTGTAATATAGTCGCTGGGGATAG
Source organism: Anabaena sp. 54 (assembly GCA_900299285.1). Classification (GTDB taxonomy): domain Bacteria; phylum Cyanobacteriota; class Cyanobacteriia; order Cyanobacteriales; family Nostocaceae; genus Dolichospermum. The sequence continues at coordinate 16,118 of OMJF01000197.1, forward strand.
GTTCTATTTGTCATGCGAGTTACCACTGTCCGGGCGATAGAAGCCGTCAATTCTGGACGCAATCCCAATTCTTCATTTTGAGCATTTTGGAGTTCAATGACCATCTGACGCTGAATAGCTTCACCAGCCATCAAGGTATCCATTCTTTCCAGTGTTGAGGTAATAATCCTGTGATATCCCCAACGCTGAAATACTTGTTCTAATCTATCTTCAATCCAGCGTTTTTGCGCCACATCTAAAGGTAATAGATCTCTTGCTCCCGCTGCTGGTTGATACACCATTATTTTTTCTTCCCACCAAACAAACCACCAAACAAACCGCCATTTCCAGACTTATCTGGTTGCTTCTCTTCATTTTTGGAAGAAGAAGTACCTTGAGAACCACTATTTGTCTTTCCTAAAGCCTGATCTACCTTGGGTTTCCATTCCAAAGCGATATTATCCTTGGGATTTAACTTTAGAGCGTTATCAAAGTGAATTTTCGCCATTTTCAGTTGATTTTGCTTTAAATATACCATTGCCATCAAGCTATGGCAATGACTATTTCTTGGCTCTAATTTTAAGGCATCCTGTAATTCTACTCTGGCTTGGGACAATTGGTTTGTTTCTAGTAAATTTTGAGCGCGACGCAGGTATTTTTCTATTAACGATTCCTCTTCTAATGGTAGAGTCGGAGTTGACGGTAATTTTTGACCAGGATTATGAGGCTGATTAGATGGAGGCTTAGTTATTTTCTGTCCTGATGTCCGCATCAGATAAACTAGATTTAACTCACTAATTTCACCGATAATTTTGTGTGCTTTTTGTAAATCATTAAATTGAGTTTTGGCAATTTGGGCGATCGCTTTTTGATATGACACACTAACATTGGCGGCCGCTAACAATTGTTTGGCTAATTGGGTCTCAACCTTGATTGATCCTGCTTCCTGTGCCAATCGCTTACCCATTTGTGACAAAATTAATAGATATTCCCGACGGATTTTTTCTACAGACAATTTCTGATAAGCTGGGTTAACTAGTTTTGATAAAAGACTATTAGCTATCTCTTTTTCTAAGTCACCCACCAAATGAGAACTATCTGGGTGCAATATCCGCACAATTTGCAAATAACGTTGACGAATTTCTTTAACTTCCGCATCAATTGTTATACATAGAACGGCGTGATAATCTATGAAATTATCGCTAAATAATCCAGAATTTATTTTTAAAGACATTGTTATAGGTACTGCACCGACGCATACTTTTCTAGTTTACAGGGAATAACGACAAGTTTCAAATCTAGTCATCACCAAAAATTTGGACTAGAGAAACTGTGGTGCAAAGATATATTTAATCAACCCCACCCCCAACCCCTCCTCGCTTGCGGGGAGGGGGCTATGATTTACTTTGTTTAAGTGGATATAGCCTTATGTGATAGGAAATCATAGCAGAAATTTTTGATTTAGTGAACATAATTTAGTCAAATTGGCGTGTATTTTTCGGCAATATTTAGTTCTAAATTTGGTAATTAAGTTTGCAGAAAATGAGAATGAATTATCTAATCACTCCTCGATATTCTATTAACAAGCGAGGGGGAAAACGGCAACCGAGCAGTAAACAACCCCCAGCGATAATTCAAATCAAGGAGAATTCAGTCATGTCTACTTTATTTACCGCAGTATCTGTTGAACAACAAGAAATCGTAGCCGGTGGTTATGAGATCCCTAATATTGATGGTGCAGCTGCAGTCTTTTTGAGTGACTATTACGGGGAATCTACTAAACAATATGGTGGTACTTATGCAGGACCTAATGGTACTGGTTCTTATGGTTGGCAAGATATTAGCAAATCCGACAGTTATTCTTTGGCCGCTTTCATAAATGGAACTGTAACCAATCATGGTCACGAGTAAGTTGGTTAAGACTACTATACCTGTTGCATAGAAGTGGTAAACGAGAATAAAAACATAGAATCATCAAACAGTATTAGATGATCATCACGGTTTTACTCCTAGCACTTCTATTCACAGAGTAGATGAAGATTTATGTATCACAAACAATGATACATAAATCTTATTTTTTAGAAAAAAGAGGTTTTACCATGTCTGACCATATAGAAATAAAAAAATCCGACCTGTTTATAAATTTATCAGAAAAAGAACAAGAGTCTATATCTGGAGGTAGGTCATCATCTTTACCTCTGGAAATGTTTGATATATTGTACCAAACTACGGATATATACTCTAAAGCAAGTAATGAAATGAATATTTCTCAAGGAAACTTGAGTATATCTTCAAAAAATCAAGCTGAATATCAATTTTCTCAAACAACCTTTATTTTATCTTCATTATTTGGTCGAGGAGGTGGCCGTCGTCGCAATAGGAGAAGAAGAGGTAATAGCTTCTTAGCGAGTATATTTAATCTTTTCTAGCACAAAAATAGAACAAGCATCAGATAATTTTATATTCTACCATTCGGATTATATTTACCAGTGTTTACTACCAATTCAATAGTTGTAGGGTGCGTCAGACTGCATAAATCCTGCAAATAAGCAGATTGTTGATATCTGACGCACCCTACCAATGTGCCAGTTGCGTAAGTCCTGCATATTTACCAGTGTTTACTACCAATTCAATAGAAATGAAAATAATATATTTTGATTCTTTTCTATGGTTATTTATTTATGAAACTCCAATTTGTTAAACAACATAGTGAAGAAGATTGTGGAGCAGCTTGTTTAGCGACAATATCCAAATATTATGGTCGTAATTTTACCCTCAGCCGCATTCGGGAAGTCGTCGGAACTGGACAATTTGGGACTACTTTATTAGGGTTAAGACGAGGTGCAGAAAGCCTGGGTTTTAAAGTTAGTCCAGTCAAAACATCATCAGAAATAATCGAGCGAATGAATGAAGCTCCCTTACCAGCAATTATTCACTGGAAAGGAAATCATTGGGTTGTTTTATACGGTAAAAAAGGCAAAAATTTTGTCATTGCAGATCCGGGAGTTGGGGTTCGTTATCTTTCTAAAAAAGATTTAATTGATGGTTGGAAAGATTGGTTAATTCTCTTACTAGAACCAGATCCTATTCGCTTTTTTGAACAAGAAAGTGATAAAACTGGTGGCTTTTGGCGTTTCTTTCGACGAGTTTGGATTTATCGCGCCATTTTAGTCCAAGTTTTACCTTTAAATTTGATCTTGGGTTTGTTATCTTTAGCTTCTCCTTTCTTATTACAAATTCTCACTGATGATGTGTTAGTTAGAGGTGACACCAAATTACTAACTACTGTAGCGATTTCTGTAGTAGTTATGAACTTTGTTTCTAATAGCCTTTCCTTTGTCCAATCTAACTTAATTGCTAACTTTGCTCAACGCTTACAATTAGGGCTAGTTTTAGATTTTGGTAGACAAATTCTGCGTTTACCTTTAAGTTATTACGAAGCTCGACGCAGTGGTGAAATAGTTAGTAGATTGCAAGATATTGAACAAATTAATCAATTAGTCGCTCAATTGGTTGTTACCTTACCTAGCCGATTTTTTATTGCATTGATTTCTTTAGGCTTCATGATTTTTTATAGCTGGAAATTAACAGGAATAGCATTATTAATTTCCGTAATTATGACATTATCAACTATTATTTTTCAGCCCAATTTACAACAAAAAACTCGTGAGCTTTTAGTTCAAGAAGCGGAAACTCAAGGGGTTTTAGTCGAAACTTTTAAAGGAGCATTAACTCTCAAAACAACTACCTCAGCACCCCAATTTTTAGATGAATTAGAAACCCGTTTTATTCGTCTAGCTAATCTCATGTTTCGCACTATCCAAATTGGCATCATTAACAATACTTTCTCTGGTTTTGTTTGTGCTATTGGTGGTGTTATTTTACTTTGGTTCGGTGGCTATTTAGTAATTAACCCCGCTGAAAATCTCAGTATTGGTAAATTACTAGCATTTAACTCTATGAATGGGAATTTTTTGGGTTTAATTGGTACTGTTATTGGCTTTGTTGAAGAATTTACCCGTGCCAAAACTGCCACCCAAAGATTAACAGAAGTTATTGATGCTACTCCAGAAAATGAAGATTATGGCAAAAAACCTGTTGCTAAAATTCCTGAAAATGTTGATATCTTTTGCAAGAATTTGAAGTTTCACTATGCAGGAAGAATTGACTTTCTAGAAGGTTTTTCTTTAACAATTCCTGGTGGTCAAGTTGTGGCTTTAATTGGTAAATCTGGATGTGGTAAAAGTACCTTAGCTAAATTAATAGCTGGGTTATATCCCCTGCAATCTGGTAATATCCAAATTGGAATTTATAACCTTCAAGACCTTTCTTTAGAATGTCTACGTCAACAAGTGGTTCTTGTTCCCCAGGATGCTCATTTTTGGAGTCGTTCTATTATCGAGAATTTTCGATTAGGAGCGCCTCGTGTTAGCTTTGAGCAGATTGTTCAAGCTTGTCAAATTTCTGGTGCTGATGAATTTATTAATAAGTTACCGGAGACATATCAAACTATTTTAGGAGAATTTGGTGCTAATATTTCTGGTGGACAAAGACAAAGATTAGCCATAGCTAGAGCCATTGTTACAGACCCACCAATTTTGATTTTAGATGAATCTACTGGTGGACTTGATCCAGTTAGTGAAGCCCAAGTTTTAGACCAATTATTTAAACATCGTCGAGGGAAAACAACAATTTTAATTACTCACAGACCTAAAGTAATTAATCGGGCTGACTGGATTGTTTTGATAGATCAAGGTAAGTTGAAATTAGCAGGTTCTTTAGAGGATTTACGCACTAAACCAGGAGATCATTTAGATTTTCTAATTCCTTAATTTCCCTTGTATTTACCCCCCCTTAGTCCCCCCTTGTAAAGCAGGGAAACCGATTTCCAGTTTCCAGTCCTCTCTCTTTAGCAAGGGCAGGGTTAGGGAAGGGTAAAACCATCTGCTATTTGTGATAGGAATCCTATATATTATTCATCATTTAGATAATCATGCTTTACACTCATGATCAAGAATTTAATTCTGTAATTGGAAATGATAATTCACTTCCTCCCATAAGTATTTGGACATCTTTAGCAGGTGTATTTCTGTTTGGGACTGTTATGACTAGCATTTATTTATCTTCATGGATGAAATATAATGTTACCGTCAAAGCTAATGCTATTGTTCGTCCCATAGGTGAAACTCGTGTGGTGCAATCAAAGGTAGAAGGGACTATTAAAAATATCTTAGTCAAAGAAAATCAGATTGTTAAACAAGCAGAAGTAATAGCCATTTTAGATACTGAACAATTGCTAATAAAAAAAAGTCAATTAGAGGAAAATATCAACCAAAATAAATTACAAATTTTACAGATTTATGCTCAAAACCGGACTTTAAATAATCAAATAATGGCGGAAAAAAGAGTGATACAAAGAGTTGTTACTTCTGCTAAAGAAGATTTGTTAAAAAATCAAAGAGAATATGAAGAGCGAAAAGTTAATACTCAAGGTGAATTAATGACAGCCCAGGTAAATATTCAGAAACAATTAGTAGATTTACAAAAAGCTGAAGCTGATTTAGAATTTGCGAAAGTGGATCGTGATCGCTATCAACAATTAGCAGAAATTGGGGCAGTTAGTAACCGGGAATTTGAGCAAAAACAGCTAGTTGTTCAACAAATGAGCTTAACACTAGAAGCTGTAAAAAAAGCTGTTGATATCGCTAATATAAAAGTTCAATTAAATAAAGCTGCAATTAATCCAACTACGGCAATGATGAATATGGCACAAGAACGTATTGCTCAAGAAATTGCTAAAGGTGAAGCAAATATAGCTGCTCTAAATAAAGAAAGGGTAGGCCTAATTCAACGATTAGTTGAAATACAAACTCAAATAAAACAATTACAAAAAGAACTTCAACAGTTAGAAAATCAGCAAAAAAATAGCACTATTGTTGCTACTAGTCATGGGATTATTTTGAAACTAAATTTAAGAAATTCTGGACAAGTTGTTCGCGCTGGTGAATCTCTTGCTGAGATTGTACCTGATGATCGTACTTCTTTAGTAATTAAAGCTCTGATTCCTAGCTCAGAAATTAATAAAATTGCTGTTGGTCAAAAAGCACAACTTCGTGTTGATGCTTGTCCATATCCTGATTATGGAATTGCTAAAGGCGTTGTTAAAACGATTTCTCCTGATGCAATTACACCCCTAAGCAAAGATACAAATACTGCAATTTCTCCTGGCGCTAACTACTTTGAAGCTACAATTCAACCCGAAAAAAGTTCATTTGGAAATAATGATCGTCAGTGTTTTCTTCAGTCGGGGATGAATGGTACAGCCGATATTATTTCTAAGGAAGAAACCATATTGCAATTTATGTTAAGAAAAGCTAGATTGATTTCTGATTTGTGATTAGCAAAAATCAGAAATCTAACTTCATTACTCCTTTTTGTAGGACGAAATAAGGGGAGTAATTTCTAAGTTAACTAAGTCATAATCATGATCAAGTTTATGACATCTGAGCAAAGAATTAAGCAAGCATTACAGTGGTGGTTTTATAGAGAATTCTGGAAATTATTTCTAGAATCTGAAAAAGTCCGTGATGATTTATTACAAGAATCTTTTACAATCCGACGTAATTTAGATTTATTAGTTATGGATAAACTTAGTTTATCAGTGACAAAGATTCAGTCCTATATCAAAAAAATTGATGATTTTCATCATTCTTTAGTACAATTGAGCGATCGCTTATGTCCGATATCTATTCAAGATAGTTTACCTTTATGTATTGAGTGTTTACTAGAACCTTGGATTAACTCCTATCCCCATCTAGATTTTCAGGTTAATATGCCAATTTCCTGGAGAATTGAAGAACCTGAATGTAGTTGGATAATTTTAAGAGTTTTAGAAGAATTACTCAGAATAACTTTACCAGAAACAGAAATTTTACCCCCGATTTATATTCATATAACTCTCAAACAAATAGGAAGTATAGCACTATTGGCTGTAAAAATTTCCTATCCTGATATGTCCACTTTGATTTTTTATTCCCATTTACCAGAATTAGAATATCTTTACGATATCTTTAAGTTATTAATATCAGGTAAATGCTCATTTTTTCATAAGCATCTGATGTCAATATGGCACTTTTATTGGTAAGCATTGTCTATTACTTAATATCTCCTACACTATCAGGTATTAAATCTAAAATTATTTTAATTAATCCTAAATTATTGTTCAATCAAAATATTTATTATCGTTATACATTAACTTCATAATTACTTTATAATAAATTCAATTCGGTGAGGGTTGTCAACCTTCATAGGGCATAGGTTATAACTAATATAATCTGGTAAAAACTAATTAATAGTCCTATATAGCAATCAAAATTTATCTGGTGTATAACCATTGGGACAATTATTAGATATGAAACAAATTTCATCAAAAAAATCAAGTTTAAAATTTATGGTCATTGATGATCACGAATCAGTTTTAAATGGCACAGTTGAAATACTACGAAAAAACTATCCTAGTGCTGAACTTAATATTGCTACAAATGCTAGTCATGCTTTAGAAGAAATTGCTATCTGTCAACCTGATTTGCTAGTTATGGATCTTTCCATACCTGAAAAATTAGAAATGACAGCGCGAGTTGATATAGGTATTCAATTTCTGAAAGTTTTGATGGAAAATTATTCTCATCTAAATCTTGTTGTTCAAAGCGTTCATGTGAAAACATTAGTTCGTATTCGTCCTTATATTGATAATCATCAAGGAGGCTTTACTGTCGCTGATAAAAGTCTTTCTACCGCAGAAATGTTAATTAGAGTTGATTGGGCTTTACAGGGATTAACTCACACAAAAGATATTAAAGGAATACATTCAGGGTTAGAGATAAAACCAGAGTGGTTGCAAGTGCTGAACCTAGCTTTTGAACAAGGATTACAAGATAAAGTAATTGCTAAAAATATGTGTATATCTGAACGTATGGTACGTCATTATTGGAGTAAGTTACAAGACGCTTTAAGCATTTACCCAGAAGAAGGTAAAAACATCCGTATTCAAACAGAAATCAAAGCTAGAGCGGCAGGATTAATTGATTAACTAACAAATAAAGTTAGTAAAATTAATCAGGTGTTTTCCATGATTAAGTTATTAATAATGGAAGATAAGGTTATGCAAAACCAAATGTTTAAAAAATTTCCAAAAGGGCTTGATTTTCTTTGTGGAGGAAAGTTAGCAACAATTATCATTACTATTTTTAGTTTAGAGTTTATTAGCTATTTTTTTTCAATTTGGGATTCATCACGTTCTCTGATTTCAGCAATTTTTATTTTATTTATAAATTGCATTATGCTTATAGCTTTATATCATTATAACAAAGCTTTGAAGTCCATAGTTCAAGGTCGTAAAAATCTCATTGAAATGAAAATAGAAACTATTCATAATGGACCATTACAAAGTTTAGCTAAAGTATTAAAAATAGTCAAAGGACAAGATTTACCAGTTAATAAGTTACTACCTTTAATAGAAAAAGAACTTGAAGAATTAAATCAAGAATTACGAGGAATGTATGAATTTTGGCAACAAGAAAATCTTACCCCAAATACCAGCCTTTATCTAGGAAATAATTTAGTTATAGATTTGCGAAACCCTTTACATGAAATTCTCTATCAAGTTTATAGCTACACCTTAGATCGAGATTTTCCCTGCTTTAAAACTCTCAAACTAAAAATTCACAATTTTGAATCTATAAATGAAAGCAATTTAAGTATTGAAAATAAACGAGGAATTTGCAGATTTTTAGAAGAAGCTTTGTGTAATGTTGGTAAACACGCGACAGAAATCACCTGTTTACAAGTTAGTTATTCTCTATCTCAAGGACGTTACACCCTCAGTATTTTGGATAATGGTTTAGGAACTTATTCGTTAAGAGAAGGTTGGGGAACAAAACAATTTAAAAAATTAGCACAACAAATTAAAGGTAAATTTAGACGGGTTTCTCTTTATCCTCAAGGTACGCTTTGTGAGTTATCTTGGCCTTTACCAAGTTCTTTTTGGTGGCAATAAAAATTGCTAAAATTAGAAAAATTAGAAAATCTTGATGTTTTGATTTTTCCAATAGCTAACTTTGCCAATACTGTGTCAAAATAGATAATTAAGAACTATATTGAGCAAAAGGAAAGCTAAAAAACGCCGTGCAAATTACATTCTTAGGGACGAGTTCTGGTGTACCTACAAAATCACGCAATGTTTCCAGCGTGGCGCTGAGGTTGCCACAGCGGGCAGAATTGTGGTTATTTGACTGTGGAGAGGGAACTCAGCATCAAATTTTGCGAAGTGAGTTAAAAATTAGCCAGCTATCCCGAATTTTTGTCACCCATATGCACGGTGATCATATTTTTGGCTTAATGGGATTACTTGCTAGTTGCGGTTTAGCTGGTAATGTGGATAAAATTGATATCTATGGTCCATCAGGCTTAAACGAGTATCTGCAAGCTGCTTCCCGTTACTCCCACACTCACTTTTCTTACCCCATTAAAGTACATACGGTTCAGCCAGGGGTAATTTATGAGGATGAGGAATTTACTGTTACTTGTGGTCTTTTACATCACCGTATTCCCGCCTTTGGCTACCGAGTAGCAGAAAAAGATAGAACCGGACGCTTTGATATAGACAAAGCCAGGGCCTTAGAAATTCCTTCAGGTCCAATATATGGCAAACTTAAACGCGGTGAAACAGTTACACTAGAAGACGGAAGAGTAATTGATGGTAGTGAACTATGTGGACCCATAGAAATTGGACGAAAAATTGCCTATTGTACAGATACGGTTTATTGTGACGGTGCGGTGCAACTAGCTCTTGATGCAGACGTATTAATTCACGAAGCTACCTTTGCTCATCAAGATTCAGATATGGCATTTCAAAGACTGCATTCTACGAGTACAATGGCTGCACAAACAGCTTATGGTGCAGGAGTTCATAAATTAATTATGACCCATTTTAGTCCGCGCTATGCTCCAGGAAATAGCATTGAATTAAAAGACTTACTAAAAGAAGCACGGGCAATTTTTCCTAAAACAATTATGGCTCATGATTTTATGGTTTATGATGTCCCTCGAAGACGAGAAATTGATTTAAATGTTAATTAGCTCTATTATTCAATAATTTTCAATTATCCCTAATTTTTCCTAGATTAATTATGAACAATATTCCCCAAATTGGACAACCTGCACCAGATTTTTCTACTCCCGACCAAAATAATAATCTAGTCAACCTTGCTGATATAAATCAGTGGATAGTTCTCTATTTTTATCCTAAAGATAATACACCGGGCTGCACCACCGAAGCTCAAGACTTTACGGAATTATCCTCTAAATTTACCGCAGCGGGCGCAAAAATCATCGGTGTTAGTCCAGATTCTGCCGCATCTCATTGTAAATTTATAGACAAACACAATTTATCAATTACCCTATTAACTGATCCTGAACATCAATTAATAGAGGCCTATGGTGCATGGCGTTTAAAGAAGTTTATGGGTAAAGAATATATGGGAGTTGCCCGTTCAACTTTCCTAATTTCACCTGATAAAATTATCGCCTACATTTGGCCTAATGTCAAAACAAAAGGTCATGGCGAATCTGTACTCAAAAAAATCAAGGAATTAGCAGCTATTTAAAGTTTTCCTGTCTGATTTGTCATATTTTGTTGATATAGCTGTGATTTCTCACCGTTAGACATTTGATTTTCCAAATGTTAATTAATTTAAACTTTACTTTACGGAATTATGTTAATGAAATAATATAACTATTCCCACCTTATACAATAGAAATATCAATTCTATTATTTGTATTATGGTTCAATTCATCCAAGCGCGAAATATAGGCATTGCCTATTTAGAAGCAAGATTTAGTCTAGAACAAAGCGACAATGCCGCATTTTTTCCTGAATGGTGGGAAAATTTACCAGAAATCTCTGATTTAGAAAAACAATATCTAGACAAAGTAAAATTGCATTTTCTCCGATTAGTGAAATATCCTCCTTTATCGGAAGAAACAGTCAAGTTAGTAGTTTTATCTCCCTTACTCAGTTTAGCTGGATTTTATGATGAACCTTTCTTTATTAGGAGTGAATCATCAATAGAAATTGCAGTCGAAAATGAAGACGAAGTTATCAGAGGTAAAATTGATGTTTTAGTTATCCAACAACAATTATGGTTATTGGTAATTGAATCTAAAAGAACTGCTTTTTCTCTCTTAGAAGCCATACCTCAAGCACTTACTTATATGCTGGCTAATCCTCATCCTACAAAACCTGTATTTGGATTGGTAATGAATGGAAGTGATTTTATTTTTATCAAATTTTCGCAAATTAATCAAGCCCAATACGCCTTGTCTGATCAATTTACACTCTTGAAGCGAGAAAACGAACTTTATCAAGTTTTCCGAATCTTAAAAAAACTAGGTCAAATTTTGAATTAACCGTGAATTAATTATGTCCAGTCGTCCTATCTACCTTGATTGTCATGCTACTACCCCCGTTGACGAAAGGGTAATGGCTGCTATGATTCCCTACTTTACAGAAAAGTTTGGTAATGCGGCTAGTATTAGCCATATTTACGGTTGGGAATCTGAAGCTGCTGTTAAACAAACACGGGAAATTTTAGCAGCAGCAATTAACGCAACACCCGAAGAAATTGTTTTTACTAGCGGTGCGACAGAAGCGAATAATTTAGCTATTAAGGGTATTGCTGAAGCTTATTTCCAAAAAGGTCAACATATTGTCACTATTGTCACGGAACATAAAGCCGTTTTAGATCCTTGCGAATATTTAAAAAATCTGGGTTTTAATCTCACCGTTTTACCAGTAGAAAAAGACGGATTAATTGATGTAAATCAGTTAGAAAAAGCCTTGGGTGATGATACAATTTTAGTATCTGTAATGGCTGCAAATAATGAAATTGGAGTTTTACAACCAATAGCCGAAATTGGAGAAATCTGTCATCAACGACAAATTATTTTGCACACAGACGCAGCCCAAGCTATTGGTAAAATACCTTTAGATGTGGAAGCAATGAATATTGATTTAATGTCTCTTACAGCCCATAAAGTTTATGGACCAAAGGGAATTGGGGCTTTATATGTTCGCAGACGTAACCCAAGAGTCAAACTTGCTTCTCAACAACATGGGGGAGGCCATGAAAGAGGAATGCGTTCGGGGACATTATATACACCGCAAATTGTCGGTTTTGGTAAAGCTATAGAAATTGCAATAGCCGAACAAGAAACAGAAAATCAAAGATTAATAGAATTAAGAGAAAGATTGTGGAAACAGATATCTAATGTCAGAGGAATTTACTTAAATGGACATCCTCAAAAACGATTAGCAGGAAACTTAAATATTAGTGTTGAAGGTGTAGACGGTGCTGCACTTTCTTTAGGTTTACAATCAATAGTAGCTGTATCTTCGGGTTCTGCTTGTTCTTCTAATAATATTGCCCCTTCCTATGTTTTGAAAGCCTTGGGACATTCAGATAAATTAGCCTATGCTTCCGTGCGATTTGGGATTGGCAGATTTAATACAGTTGAGGAAATTGATCAAGTTGCCCAACAGGTAATTTCTACTGTGCAAGGTTTAAGAAGTGCGTCAGTTGTTAGTTGTTAAAAGCAATTATTTTTTCAATTTAGTTGTTGGCTAAGGGGGGCTAATAAATTTTGGCATTGCTGAATTGGGGTATGAAAATCAAATATTCTAGTTCTTAAACTCTTACTCTGGAGCGTCCTGTGCGCCTCTGCGTGAGAAAAAATCATACCTTCATTCACCAACGCCTAAATTTTTTATTTCTGGAAAAGATTCTGGGTTAACTGGAATTTTTTCCATATTCATTTATTTTACCTAATTTTCAGGAATGGGAAAATAAATTACCCTGTTCTCCTATATCCCGATTTTCCCTTTGCGCTTTCTTAAATGTCAATTCTCCCTGTTTCATATCAAAAAACTCTGGTCGTTTTTGTGCTGTTAATAATTCTTCAATAGTTAAAATTTGCACTTTCGCGTAATTTCTGCCATTTCCAGCTTTATAAAAACCTGAAGATGCTGCTTCTTTAATCATTGGTTGACTGGGAGGTGTGAGAGTCACAAACAATCCTATTTCTGCCTTATTTGTCTCCATTGTACCGCGTAAATCTCTAATCATCGCTGGGTTAAGATTTTTCCCACCTTTAACACTGACAATAATCTTTTTCACAGCAGTTTTATTTGATTTTTTGATATCAATAACATCTTCAAAAAATATCAATCCATCAATACCACCATCTGCACCTTTCTTTTGATCTTTATATGGTTGTGCATTAACTAAAGAACAAGCCCACCATTGAAATTGATAGGGGTCACGAGCAAATAAATCTTCGGCTGCTGCTAAATCTTGGGGTGTACCTTCTACTTCAAATTCAATCCCTGGAACTAACTTTTGATTTTTATTTTCATCTTCAATAAATTTGTTAGGAAAGGCATCTCTTAATCGTTTTTCTATTAAAGCAATTGCTAAATGAGTAATATCAATACCGATCCAATTTCTACCTAAATTTTCTGCTGCGTGGATAGCTGTACCACATCCACAAAAGGGATCAAGGACAATATCATCTTTATTACTACTAGCTTGGATAATTCTTTCTAATAAAGATAAAGGTTTTTGAGTAGGATATCCTAACCGTTCTTTTGCGTGGGCGCTAATAGATAAAATATCAGTCCAAATATTTGTAACAATACTACCATTTTGTTCATTTAAATATCTTTTTAGTCGAGGCCGTTTACTAAAATCAAAACTACCATCAGGTTTTGTCGGATAATAAATACGTCCTTCATCATGTAATTTTTGCATAGTATCTTGTTGATATCGCCACCCTTTTACAGGATAAGGAAAACCCATCCATTCATACATCATTCTGGGACGAGGGTTAGGACTTGCCAAATCAGCTAATTGATATAATCCCCGACCATCATGATCATCATGTCTATAAAATTTAGCTATATATTCCGGATCATTTTCTCCATATTGAGGCTTAAAAATGGCATTTTTTGACTTGACATAAAATAAGATAATATCGGCTACATCTGCAAATTTATATTTAGCATCATTATGGGCTGTTTGACGTTTCCAGATAATTTCATTTCTAAATTTATCCGCTCCAAAAATCAAATCTAAAATCATTTTTAAATAATGACTAGCTGTAGTATCACAATGTAAATATAAACTACCTGTAGATTTGACAACTCGATGTAATTCTATTAATCGAATGGCCATCATTACCAAATAAGCTGATAATGAATTTTTACCTAATGTTCTCACTAATAAATCTAATAATTGATACAATTCACCTTTTATATCTTGAATTTCATCTAAAAATCGTTCTGATTCAATTCCCCAAGTCCAAGTATCTTCAAAAGCTGTAATTTGAGCTTCTGAACTTCCACCAGTAGTATTTTTGAAGAAAATATTGTAATTAGCTTGAGAGTTAAAAGGTGGATCAAGATAAATTAAATCTATAGATTCATTAGGGATATTGTCTCTGAGAACTTGGAGATTATCACCGTAGTAAAGACGTTTCATAGATGTTGACATAACTAATTTATAAAAATAATAACATATTATAACATATCTCCATAAAAATCCTCATCTAATAACTGTTCTAAAGTAAAAGGTAAATCAAGAGGATATTCTGATTCATCTGGTTTTCTGACTCCCAACTTAGCATTTTTACTTTCTTTAATTGCCAGTTTTCTAGCATCAGCATAAGCTATAAAAACTACCTCATGCAGATAATTCTTAAAAGAAGGATTTTCTTGTAAATCTTTTTTAATTCTAAAGCGATGTTCAGTAACAGAACTGTACCAACTTCCTTTCATCATTTCTGGTGCATCAGATTGAACAGTTAATTTGAGTAAATGAGCAATTAAAATTGTTAAATTACTCAAAAAAGACCGTTTTTCCGATTTACCCATATCATCCAGTTCTAATAGTAAATGTTCCCAATCAATATCATGAAAATGTTTTTCTTTGATTTGTGTAATAAGAGTTTCTCTCCAAAGATTAAAATCTTGTTCATAGAGTTGATGGTTCATATATATTCCTTAGAATAAAGCGTATATTTTGTGACGAGTTTTGAGTTAATTAGCAATTTTTGTAGATTGAGTTTGATTTCCTCCATAGATAGGAATAAATTGACCAGTAATTAAAGAATAAAGCACATCTGGATCTAAATCTGCACCATTATCCCAATAAATTGTTCCCCATTCTGGGTTAACTTTGACTGTTTTAAAATACTCTAAATCTTTTAAAGGTTGAAAAACTCCAGTAAATTGAATTAATTGACTAACATCAACAATACCTTGTTTTCCATCATCAAATTTGAGATAGAGTTGATAGTTATTTTGAGGAATGACTTCTATAATATCTTGCAGCATAACCTATAAAGCTGGTTAGATATTATTAGTTTACCAGATGCGATCGCTCTTTGTTATATCTTTTCCAAAATTGTAGGTTGGGTTCAGCGACAGCGCAACCCAACAGCAGCATATAATTGATTGTTAGGTTTTCTCAACCCAACCTACATCTGACTTTTAAAACATCCTCAAGTTTTGCATTTAGCTTATGTATCCCCATAACAGACAAATATACTGTAATTTAGACAAAAATTGATTTATAAAACTCAATTTATTAGGTTGAAAAACTTTAGGCTTTAAGTCAACTTCATACATTTTGCTGATAATTTTATTACCTTTTCCATATCTAATAAATCTTCGACAAAAGCCAATAACACCATCATCAAAGTTATGATAAATAACAGAATTAAACGCATAATCAAGATTGCCAATTTCTAACAATCTCCATCCTAAATCTATATCTTCCCCAGCAGCAATATTAATATTTTCATTAAAGTAGCCTATTTTTTCAATAGCTGGTTTCCAAACCATTGAATTAGCAGTAATTAAATACTCTGGTCTTGTATATCCTTGCTGTTCAATTACTTTGAAAGGCACTAAAATTTCTTGTGTTTCATAATATTTGGATAAAAAATCATTGCCCCATGATTTAACATTGCCTGCATATCCAATACAGCCATTCATTGAATAAATATATCCTAAAATCCATGATTCCGAAGGGATACAGTCGCTATCTGTAAATAAAACCCAATCACCTTTGGAATGTTGAATACCTAAATTTCTTGCGGACGCAGGTCCCATTTTTGAGCATTTCAATAAAATAATTTCAATACCCTTAGCTTGAAATTGTTTATTGATAGTAATTACCTTTTTCGAGAGATTATCAATAACAATAATCTCTCTAGGATAAAGTTCTAAATTGTGGTACTTAAAAAAATTATACAAAAATAAATCAATTCCTTTTTGATTATCCCTTACAGGTATAACTATTGATATATCTGATGGCTTAATATTTATTGGTGCGATTAAATTAGCTTTCTTTTTGGGTTGATAATTGAATTTGCTGATTAAAGTCATAATTTTAAAACTAATGTATTGTAATTATTTCATGGAGTTAAATAGCCTTAAAAAAGCACCGTAAACTTTATTAATGGTGGGTTACGGCTTTGCCTAACGCACCCTACAGATACTACAGATACTACGAATACTTTTAATAAACCTCATCATGACTACTGATATCAATTACCACAATCATTTCCTCTTGTGTATCTGAATCTTGTTGTAATGTATAGATAATTCGACAATCATACGCTACAGAACAAGTTTTATTCATAATCAACCCCTAACCACTGCACTTAAAAAACAACTTACCAAAATTATAACATTCATCTTCTCTTTGCGCCTCTGCGTCTCTGCGTGAGAAAACAAAAAAAGGACGAACTCAAAAGTCCGTCCTGAACATTTCCGAAAAAACTTAAACCTTAGCTTCTTCTCTTACCAACTTATCCCAACCCAAATCCTTCAAATTATTATTCCTTCTTAAAGGACGAGTTACCAACTCCAAAACATCACGCGCATTACCAAAACCGTGAATTTGAGCAAAGGTAAACTCCACAGACCACTTAGTATTAATACCTCGTGCTTCCAGAGGATTAGCATGAGCCATACCAGTAATTACCAAATCAGGTTTTAACTCATAAATTCGTTGCACTTGATTGTAATTATCTGGCTTTTCAAAAATCGTGGGTAAAGGAACATTCATTTCCTGACAAGTCTTTTCTAGCAAAGCTAATTCCGCAGCTTGATAGCGTTTATCCATGTAAGGAATACCAATTTCTTGTACAGTCATTCCACAGCGAACCAAGAACCGCGCTAAAGAAATTTCCAACAAATTATCGCCCATGAAAAATACAGATTTACCGCGAATTAATTGCACGTATTCTTCTAAATTTTCCCAAATCTGCGCTTCTCTTTCCTCTAGACCTTTGGGAGTAATTCCAAACACAGAACAGATTTTTTCCACCCAAGCGCGAGTTCCGTCAGGACCAATGGGGAATGGTGCGCCTATGAGTTTACACTTACGGCGACGCATTAAGGTTGTCGCAGTGCGGCTGAGGAAAGGATTGACACCAGCGACATAATAACCTTCTTCAATCACAGGTAATTCTGTAAACCGTTTTGCGGGTAGCCAACCAGAAACTTTGATACCTTGTTTTTTCAGTTCTAAGGTTAATTGTGTAACTACTGGGTCAGGTAAAGAGCCAAAAAGTACCAAGGGCGGATGATTTACGTACTCAGATTCATCTTGGGCTACATCTTCTTTTTTCTTACCAAAATTCATCAGCTTCTGAATGGCGTTACGCTCGCCTTTTTCAGTTTCCGATATAGGAGACTTTTCAGGACAACGATGAGCCATAGCGGCTAACACAGTGTCCTCTCCTTGGGTAAATGCGTAGTCGAGGCCGTTAGCACGAGCGACAACAATAGGAATACCAATTTCCGCTTCTAATTTGGGCGCTAAACCTTCCAAATCAGTTTTAATAATTTCCGTAGTGCAAGTACCAATCCAGACGATTACACTGGGATTGCGATCGCGTTTAATTTGCTGACATAATCGTTTTAATTCTTCATAATCATTCAATTGTGCGGAAATATCCCCTTCTTCTAATTCAGCCATAGCATAGCGAGGTTCAGCAAAAATCATCACCCCCATGGCATTTTGCAGGAAGTAGCCGCAGGTTTTTGTGCCAATAACTAAAAAGAAACTATCTTCAATTTTTTGATATAACCAAGCCACGCAACTAATGGGACAAAAAGTGTGATAATTTCCAGTTTCACATTCAAAATTTAAAGCTTCTGGTTGTTGAGCAACGGTCATTTTAATATTCTCCTTTTCATTTTTTCAGATTGTCAAATAGATAATTGAGGATGAAAAATTAAGTCAAAAGATTAAGTCAAAAGGCAGAAGCCAAAATTTAATAAATTTATTAAATAATAAACTTTTAATAAACTTTGACTTTTGACTTTTATCACCCGCTTTCAATAATTAATTGTCAGGAAAAAGACGAGCCATTTCCGATTCATTAAATACCTCAGATGGCAATTCTTCTATTAACAGATTGTTATTTTCTTCACCCTGGTGCAAGGATTTTTTATCACCCCATATGTCCGATACTACATCATCAAACCGATTTTTTGCTGATGTACTTAGTTCATCACAGGAATTATCTACAGATAAATTCATCCCATTCAAAGCATTGCTATTAACTGAAGCGGGAGCATTAAATTCACGGCTATCGCTTGTAAACGTTGAATTAGAACCAGGAGGAAGGGAAGCATTACCGACATTATCCATGGTTTGTACACTGGATATTGGTTCTGACTCCTGAGCAATTTCCGGTTCAGAGATATGTTCCATTACCACCGCCGGGTGACGGGAATATATCTCCTGTTCTAAACTAGGACTAAGACGATTACCAAGGATAATATCTGAGTCAAAATTCAAGCCCAGAACTTCAATCAAACTATCCACATCTGGATTGAGTTTAGCAAAGGGAAGCATTAGCTGGGCTAATTTCGGTTCTAAAGTATTGATCACCCCTAGAATGAGATAAGAAGACGGTCGTTGACCGCCATCAGGGGTGTACACTGATTCAACAGTCATTAGCACAGTAATCCATTCACGATTTGCTTGAAAGAATTGCAACCACTTTTGTTTGAGTGAATCTGTAAAACTATCAAAAAAAGCCATACGCCCATTCTCAGAGGTAAGATGTTTTAGACAATCATCAAGTCTAGTTCTTCTTCAGGATTTACGGCTTGTGTTTTTACAGGATTGAGATAAAAATCCGATAATAGAGAAAACAGTTCGCGGTCAGGAGAGTCCTTGGGAACAACACCTTCTGGTTGGGCGAGAATTTGATCAGCTATATTCAGGTAATAATCGCAAACGTAAGCAAGAGAAGGATCTGACTGAGCCATTTCAAACAGGGTTTTCCCTTTAACACGGGAAACGCGGATATCTTCAATTAAAGGTAATACCTCTAAAACAGGCATTGGTACTGCTTCTACATACTTCTCAATTAAATCACGCTTAGAAGTCCGATTACCAATTAACCCTGCTAGACGCAAAGGATGAGTACGGGCTTTTTCCCTTACTGACGCAGCAATCCGGTTAGCAGCAAACAAGGCATCAAAGCCATTATCTGTAACAATTAAACAGTAATCTGCATAATTTAAAGGTGCAGCAAAACCACCACAAACAACGTCACCAAGTACGTCAAATAAAATTACATCGTACTCATCAAAAGCATTAAGTTCTTTTAATAATTTAACTGTTTCCCCAACTACATAGCCACCACAACCAGCACCGGCTGGGGGTCCACCTGCTTCAACGCAATCAACACCGCCATAGCCTTTATAAATTACATCCTCAGGCCAGACATCTTCGTAGTGATAATCTTTTTCTTGCAGGGTGTCAATAATAGTGGGAATCAAAAATCCTGTCAAGGTAAAGGTGCTGTCATGTTTAGGATCACAGCCAATTTGTAGCACTTTTTTACCGCGTTTAGCTAAGGCTACAGAAATATTACAACTGGTTGTAGATTTGCCGATTCCACCTTTTCCGTAAACTGCTAGTTTCACTTTTGTGCCTCTCTGATAGTTTTTTGCAATGTGTGAGGTATGTAAGTGCCATTATTGTGCAAATTCTCCAGAATGCAAAGGGGGTCATAATTTAAAAACTCTTGATATAGGTCGTTTAGTCATGAAAATTTAATATTTTCAATAAAAAAAGCACTTAATTACCATAAAAAACTCTAAAAATATCAAAAATAGTATTTTTATTTATTTTTTTATAAAAAAAGTTTCAAAAGACAAAAAAAATATCCTATCTAAAAACTGATTGATTCCATAGTGTTTGCTTATTCTGCCCCCAGTGGATCATATTGGAGGAATTTAGGGTGTATGCTAGGAAAAAACTATTGTCAGCAATAGATTGGCAATCAAGACAGGATGTTAAAATCAGGGTAATTAGGGGATATGAAAGTTGAAGAAAATTGAAAGTGAAGAGATATTGACAAGGGTTACTTCCCTCTGAGTCAGAATTAAACCTGGATTAGTAAATATTTATTAAATTAGGAAATATAGGAAAAATCTGATATAAAACTTAACAACTGACAACTGACAACTGACCTTTGCTAGACTCAAGACACTAGGATTATTTCAGTTGTTACATCTATAGATAGCGTCAGCAGACGAGGCACTTCATGCTTACAATATTCATCCACTACAGAACGCTTTGATGACACTTGGGAAGCACCCCTAGCCACCCTTTTAGCAGGGGTACGCCTATTTCGCGGCAAAGCTGATTGCTACGTTAATAGGAGTAATCCTAACACTAGGAGAAATTATGGGGTAAATTGTCAATAATTCTAATGTTTATTGGAAACTAAATTTAGGTATCCACCTGGTTGAAGTAAAATATTATCATGCTTAATAAACTCAATCATTTACATATCAAAAACTTTCGTTCTTTGGCAGATGTTCATATTTCGCCTGATTCTCTTAACATTCTCTTTGGACCAAATGGATCAGGAAAATCAACATTTCTAGATACAATCTGGTTTATTAGAGATTGTGCCATTAGAGGAGTTGATTCAGCTTCTTCATTTAGAGATCATGGAATTGGCATTCTTTGGGATGGAGCAAGTGCAACAGACAATATATTAATTGAAATAGAAGATGAATCAACCAAATATGAAGTTTCATTTGGATTATCTTCTGGGAGAATAGAACCTTATGCTGGTGAGAAATTAATTAATAAAATTAATAATCAATTACTTATTAATAGAAATATAGGTAGCGATAAAGCGACATTTTATCATCTTGGTATAGGGCAAGATGAAACTACCATCACTCTCAGAGAACCAGAAAAACTTGCTCTAACGAGCTACGTAGCCTTTAATACTAGTGATGTAACTGCATTAGAGTTAGATAAATTTCTGCATGATGCTCGTTCTTATCATTTACGAAGTGCTTCTTTATTTAATCTCAGAAGAAGAGGTTCAGAATCAGAAGCAGGGGATAGATTACAAGATAGATGTGATAATTTATGGTCTGTTTTAAGAAATTTACATGATAGAAGAATCATTGATCAAAGATACGACACTATCATGAATTTTATGAAAGAAAGCTTCCCTAATTTTGAGGGTTTATTTTTTGAACAAACAGGCAGAAATGTGATTTATGCTAATTTTTTAGATGAAAAAAGACGTGATCCGATTCAAGCTTCAGGAGTATCTGACGGACATATTCAAATGCTAATTAATCTCACGGCTTTATTTTCTGAAAAACCCAATGGTTATTCCTTAATTTTATTAGATGAACCTGATATATCTCTTCATCCTTGGGCATTGGCAGTTTTTGGTAAAGCAGTGAAACTAGCTACCGAGAAATGGAATAAATAAGTATTTATATCTACCCATTCACCAGTGTTAATTAGTCAATTTGAACCACAAAATATATGGGCAATGGAACTTGATAAAAATGGTCAAACTGTGATGAAACGAGTTAGCGAAATAACAGATATTCAAGATTTGTTAGAAGAATATGCTACAGGTTCATTATATATGGCTGAAATGATTGCTCCCCAGAGTCAGTCTGGTGGTGAGGAATTAAGTCAATGAATTTAGAAAATAATAATAGCCAGCCATGCAATTTTTTTGAATTTGGATTATTTGTGACAGGTGAAACTGAAGAAGAGCATCTACCAAGCTTATTGAAAAATCTCATTAATCTTGGTATATGTAAAGTTATAGTCAAAGAACGTATTCCACAACTTTCGCCTATAACTTCCAAAAAAAGACTGGGTAAAATAGCCGGAAGTAACAACAAAATAACTACTAAAGAAGAGGACAAAATTGTATTTCCTGCTAGAAAATATTTATCTGAAAATCCATGTAGATATCTATTGCTAATAGATGATTTAGAAAATGATCGAGCTAGTCAATCACAGCAAGTATTTGAAAGATATCGCAATGCTTTAGATACTTGTTTAAGTCAAGAACAAAAAATCGGGCTTCAGTTCATTTTTTAGCAAACATGATTGAAGCTTACTACTTCGCTGATTCGCACGCAATCAATAGAGCTTTAGTTTTAGGAACTCCTTTACAAGATCATTCTGGAGATGTTGAAAAAATACCCCACCCTAAAAATGAATTAAACAAGATACAGCATTTTCCGGTGTAATGAGGTACAATTTGGGCGGGCAAGATGCCCACCCCACAAGAGTTTCATGATTATGATTTGTACCTCATAAAAACGAAA
>OMJF01000198.1 GCA_900299285.1 Anabaena sp. 54
CTTTAGTTTTCAAGTTGTTTAAGTAGCATCTCCTGGTAGTTTGGGTGATCAGTTCCATAAAATTTTTTCGTGATAATTTATAATTAATACTCAAGATAGTAACTTATCAACATCAAACCTATGGCTTTAACCGCACAAGAAATAGAAGCATTAATGCCAGATTGCACGGAACTACTCAGCGACGAACCAGAAATGGAAAGCTCCTTACATTATACACAACTATTAATATTAGTAACTTGCTTAGAATGGTTATGGCGTGATAGAGAGGATTTCTTTATTGGTGCAAATCTCAGCATCTACTATAGCCGACAACAGTTAAAAAATCGAGACTTTAGAGGACCAGATTTTTTCCTAGTCAAAAACACCCAAAAGCGTCCTCGCCCTTCCTGGGTAATATGGGAAGAGGACGGTAAATATCCGAATTTGATTATTGAACTACTTTCTGATTCTACAGCCAAAGTAGACAGAGGATTAAAAAAAGAATTGTATCAAACTCGATTTAGGACTCCTGAGTATTTTTGGTTTTCCCCCAATACCTTAGAATTAGTGGGTTGGAGATTGGTAGGAAATGAATACGAAGGTATTACTCCTTCAGAAAATGGTTGGTATTGGAGTCAGGAATTAGGATTATATTTAGGAGTGCTGGAAAATAGGTTAAGGTATTTTACCGTTCAAGGGAAATTAATACTTACGCCAGAAGAAGCAAATTTAGAAGAAATTAGAAAAGCTGAGGCTGAACGTCAAAAAGCTGAAACAGAACAGCAAAGGGCTGATCAGGCAGAGCGTAAAGTAGCAATTTTAACTCAACGATTGAGGGAATTAGGTATTGACATGGATGATTTGTAACTAAGAGTATTACCAGACAAAGTACCCAAGGGTCATGGTAAATGAAGCCCAAGAAGAATTAAAGGCATTGCTGAATTGAGTCATGAAAACCAAATATTCTAGTTCTTAAACTCTTACTCTGGAGCGTCCTTCGCGCCTCTGCGTGAGAAAAAATCATACCTTCATTCACCAACGCCGAATTAAACAATATAAATTTGTTGTGATTACTAGGCTACACTTACATTCGCTTGTAATATCATTGATTGATTTTAACACTATAAGAGGATGCTTAGAAATTCAAAAAGGACAGAGATTTTGAAAACCCCATTCCAGTAACAAAAGTTTTTCCTTTTCCCTCTCCTAAAAGGAGAGGGTTAGGGAGAGGTGGAAAGGTTAGGTTTTTTAGGTTTATTCGTGCCTTGTGATGTTTTCAAAACATCCTCTCAGCTAAAATGTTCCTTACAAATACTTCTCTAACAATAGCCGCAATTTTTCCTTAGTTGCTGTCGGTGCTTTGTCCAGACTCGTTAATATAGCATACTTTAAAGCTGAATGAGCATCACTAACAGGATAAGTTGCGCTCAACCTCTTTACAGTTTCTTGAATTACCTTTTGAGCATTTATAGCGTTTTTATGTAAATTATTAATCACCATTTCCACCGTCACACTATCATGATCAGTGTGCCAACAATCATAATCTGTCACCAAAGCCAATGTTGCATAAGCAATTTCCGCTTCCCTAGCTAACTTTGCTTCTGGTAAATTGGTCATACCAATCACTGTAGCATTCCCAGAACGATAAAAATGAGATTCCGCTTGAGTAGAAAAAGCCGGTCCCTCCATGCATACGTAAATACCGCCATAATGTAAGCTAATATCTGGTAGGTCTAAGTACATAATTGCATCCGCTAAAATACCAGATAACTTTTTACAAATCGGCTGACCAAAAGCGATATGAGCAACAATACCTTCACCAAAGAATGTAGAAATTCGATTTTTGGTTCTATCAATAAACTGATCAGGAATTACCATATCCAGAGGTTTAGCTTCAGCCTTTAAAGAACCCACAGCACTGGCAGATATTAAATATTCTACCCCTAATTGCTTCATAGCGTAAATATTAGCCCGAAATGGCAACTCAGAAGGTAATAGAGTATGATCACGACCATGACGCGCTAAAAAAGCTACTCTTGTCCCCTCTAAAGTTCCGAGAATAATCGCGTCAGAGGGAGAACCAAAAGGTGTAGAAATTTCTACCTCCTCCACATCTTTAAGCGCGTCCATTTTGTACAAACCGCTACCACCAATAATGCCAATTCTAGCTACTGTCATATTATCAAACCTGTGATCAATTGGTCTAAAAAGTAATTTTACGGCAAATATTACAACTATTTACAATCATATTTAAAAACAATTTATGTCCATTAGAATGTGATGATTTTTTTCAAAATCCAAAATTCAGTCACTCCCCAATTTTTTGACCATATATACAATTTTATCCTCCATAAAAGTGCAGTTAAATTCCTATGATATTACCTCGACAAAAACAGCAATATTAACATTCTAAACAAAATCATATCCACAAATTTCATCCTTAATTATCAATTTAATTTAATAAAACAATCTTACCTAAAACAGAACCATTTTCAATTAAAGTATGTGCTTGTGCTGCTTCAGCTAAAGGAAAAGTCCGACTAACTTTAATCTTTAACCTACCCTCATCTATCCAATTTGCACATTGTTGTAAAATATCTCCATGATGTTCTAATGCTTCCACAATTCCTAATAGCATTGGTGTCAACATTAATTCCAAACCAATGCGGAGATTTCTATTTCTAGCAACCTTCCAAACAGTATTAGCTTTAGGTTCGAGAATAGTGATAATATCACCATAAATGCGTACTGCAGGAAAAGACTTTTCAAAAATATCACCACCAACAGTATCAAAAACTAAATCCGCGCCAACACCATCAGTCCAGTCTAACACAGAATTGACAAAATCAGTTTCTCGATAAAAAATCACTTTATCAGCGCCAATTTCAGTAACGAAATTAGCCTTTTCCAAAGAACTAACCGTAGTTGCTACCCTTGCACCTTTGAGTTTAGCCAATTGAATGGCTACATGACCAACACCACCAGCACCAGCATGAATTAATACACTTTCTCCCGGTTCAAGTTTTCCCCGTTCATATAAAGCTTCCCAAGCAGTGATTAAAACCAGAGGTGCTGCTGCTGCTTCCGCAAAAGAAACAGACTTGGGTTTAAAAGCGACAAATCTTTCATCAACAGTAGTATATTCAGCGTAATTTCCCTGATGTGCGCCCAAACCACCATGACAAAAATATACCTCATTACCAACCTGGAACTTTTGCACATCAGCGCCCACAGCTTCTACTATACCAGCACCATCACATCCTAAAATAGCCGGCATTTGTTGAGCATAAAATGTACCTCGTTGACGTAATTTAGTATCAATGGGGTTAACACCAGCCGCTAAGATGCGAACTAGAATTTCTTTATTTGTTGGTACGGGTTGAGGTAATTCTCGTAACTGTAAAACATCCGGCTTACCCGCTGCTGTCATTAATATTGCTTTCATGCTTTTTGTCCCCAATGTATCTGTTTAACTAAAACTACCAAAAATGAATAATCATTAATCAGATTTTCGTCAAAAGCAGAGATATTTGTATCCTCACTTCCCAGTTCCCATCCCCTAATTTTTAATAGACCATCTTTATTAATTAAAGAAATAGGCTACACTCATGTTAGGGGCGAACTCATGGAGTGCGTCACAAGACTTCTTGGAAGATATCCCTATCGCAGGAAGTGGGTTGAAAGCCCACTTTTTTTATTCAATTCTCTCATGACTCATCCTTTAATACCACAAATTATTGATTTGGCGACACCAGTAGCAACAGAATTAGGATTGGAAATTGTTAATGTAGTTCTTCATACAAATCAAAGTCCGCCAATCCTACGGGTAGATATATTTAATCCTCTACAGGATATTAGCCTGGATGATTGTGAAAGGATGAGCCGTGCCTTAGAAGCGTCATTAGATGCAACAGAGATCATACCAGACGCTTATATATTAGAAGTATCTAGTCCTGGTATTTCAAGACAACTAGTAACTGACAGGGAATTTATTTCCTTCAAGGGATTTCCTGTAGTCATTTCCACTTTTCCACCCTACGAACAAAAGCCAGAGTGGATAGGTCTATTGATTCGCCGGGATCAAACTACAGTTTACCTGAACCAAAAAGGTCGTGTAGTAGAAATTCCCCGTGACCTCATCACCAGAGTACAAATAGATGAGCGCAGCTAATCAATAGTAGACATTTGGTGGTAATTAATGTAGAGAAGTTTTATAGAACGTCTCTACAACGGTTCTAGCAAACGCACATTTAATTTTCAAAGATGTCTATTAGATTTTGATTTTAGACATTGGATGAGATGCGAGACCGGGAAAAAGGTAATTGGTGCAGAGTAATTGGTCATGGAGAAACAATTACTCATCACCCATTATCTGCAAAGTGCTGACTTTACATAAAATTTTAGGAGACTGCGTATGTCAATGGTGGCCTTATCGGGATTAAAAGAGCTAATTGAAAGTATTAGCCAAGAACGTAACTTACCGCGTTTAGCTGTACAAGCAGCCATTAGAGAAGCATTACTCAAGGGTTACGAACGTTATCGTCGCGCCCAAAATTTAGAACGTAAACAATTTGATGAGGAGTATTTTAAAAATTTTGAAGTAGAATTGGATATAGAGGGCGAAGGATTTCGTGTTCTTTCCACCAAAAACATTGTGGAAACAGTTAGTAACACCGACCATCAGATTTCCCTAGACGAAGTACAGCAAGTAGCCCCAGAAGCCCAACTGGGAGATTCCGTAGTTTTAGATGTCACCCCAGACCAGGGGGAATTTGGACGCATGGCTGCCATGCAAACCAAACAAGTATTAGCGCAAAAATTGCGAGATCAACAACGCCAAATGGTGCAAGAAGAGTTTCAAGACCTAGAAGGTACAGTTTTACAGGCTAGAGTCTTACGATTTGAACGCCAGTCTATAATTTTAGCAGTTAGTAGCAGCTTAGGACAATCAGAAGTAGAAGCAGAATTACCAAAGCGAGAACAGCTACCCAACGACAACTATCGAGCTAATGCTACCTTTAAGGTATATCTGAAAAAAGTTTCCCAAGGACAGCAAAAAGGTCCACAATTGATCGTATCCCGTGCTGATGCAGGTTTAGTTGTTTATTTATTCGCCAACGAAGTTCCAGAAATTGAAGATGAAGTAGTCAGAATTGTCGCTGTAGCGCGAGAAGCCAATCCCCCCTCTCGTTATGTTGGACCCCGGACAAAAATTGCCGTTGATACCCTAGATCGAGATGTAGACCCCGTTGGCGCTTGTATTGGTGCAAGGGGATCAAGAATTCAAGTCGTAGTTAACGAATTACGGGGAGAAAAAATTGATGTCATTCGCTGGTCACCAGACCCAGCCACCTATATTGCCAATGGGTTGAGTCCAGCAAAGGTAGATGAAGTCAGACTCATGGACCCAGAAAGTCGCCAAACCCACGTTTTAGTCGCCGAAGATCAACTGAGTTTAGCCATTGGTAAAGAAGGGCAAAATGTGCGGTTAGCAGCCCGTCTCACTGGTTGGAAAATTGATATTAAAGATCAAGCCAAGTATGATTATGAAGCCGAAAATACTAAATTTGCAGCAGTAAGAGCGCAATATCAATCACAAAATTATGAAGATGAGAGGATAGATAGAGAAGATGAAATCGCAGAAGAATTAGAATTAGAAGCAGATTAACACACCAGGAAAGACAATATCTAGGCAAGATGATTTTTCCACTGACAACGGACAACAGACAACTGACCACTAATGAAACCCAACTATCGGCGTTGTATTAGTTGTCGCCAAGTCAACTTAAAGCAAGAGTTTTGGAGGATTGTCCGCGTCTTTCCATCGGGAAAGGTACAATTAGATCAGGGCATGGGGCGTTCTGCCTACATTTGTCCTCAGGAGACTTGCCTCCAAGTAGCTCAGAAAAAAAATAGATTAGGGAAATCGCTCAAAGGGGCAGTGCCAGATACAGTGTATCAAACACTGTGGCAACGTCTAAATCACAGCAATCCCCAAGATCGTATTTAATGGTGACAACAAAAATTGCGATAATCTGTAAAGAGATGATGACAAGATCTGAACTATTAGTGATTTAATCCTCACCTTTAGTATCGCTCAAGTTGGTGCCAAAATGGTAAATGGGTGTAAATGGTTTTTTCGATCTCTCTTGACCGAGAGGCCACAGAACATTACTCCCAGAAAGTTTTTCTCAATTGTGTTGTAGAAAACGCATAAAGAAAGCAAAACGAAAAAATCAAACATGGCAACCTGGTAGCGCCAAGGCGCAGTTGGGCATTAACCATCACCCACGGGATTGATCATCAATCGCGTCAGGAAAATTAAAAGGTGGGAAAGCCAGCATGAAACCGAAACATCTCTCTTTCCTAACTGGAGGCACCGGCAATATCACCAAGGGCAACCGAAAAAACAGTGATCAAAGGGTGGAGATGTCACAAACCAGGCAACCATCCGTTAAAACTGTAAATTAAAGGGGAAAGAGTGGATGAACAACAGCAAAGTTAGAATCTATGACTTATCAAAAGAATTGAACTTGGACAACAAAGAGCTATTAGCAATTTGCGACCAGCTCGACATTGCGGTCAAAAGCCATAGCAGCACGATTTCTGAATCAGAAGCTGAACAGATTCGTGCCGCCGCCCAAAAGCTCATTGCGGCCAATTTAGCCGACAAAAAAGCTGCTAAAAAGGAACAAGGTACAAATGGCCATAGACCAAATTCATCACCAAGCCACAAGAGTGCCAATAACAAACAGCAAATTCTGGAAATTCGCAAACCAAAAATATTGAGAAACACCACCACCAACACACCAGATGCGTCAGTAGCGACTGCTGCTACTGAGGCTAATCATCCTTCACCTCCACGGACTTTCGCTACACCAGTGTCACCCATGAAGCCGACGGCACCAACTCGACCAGTACCCAGAAATCAATCTGAAACTCCGCACAAGCCTAATATCAACCCACCGGAACAGGGATCTAATCCTCAACCAGCAGGGGAAAAGGTGACGGCAGCAAAACCAGAAAAAATATCTGTTCCCAGACCGAAACCAGAAAAACCCCAAAAAGCGCCATTGGTTTCTCCTCCCGTCAGAGTAGATGGGACAAAACCACCAGAAATACAATCTGTAGGAGTATCGGAAAAACCCGTCCTTAAACGCGATCGCCAACAACGCGCTGAAGAGAATCCCCATCCGATTCGGAGTAAGGCAAATAAACCTTCATCAGATGAAGGTTCATCCCCAGCACCATCAAAACCCAGTCGTGCTACTTCAGCCCCGACTAAACCAGAGCAGCGAAGTGGTAAACCATCTGTGGGTGGTGATATTCAACGACCTCGACCAGCACGCCCCAGTGAAGTGGTGACGGCTATGCCCATTGCCACTCCACCCCGTCATGGTGTGGGAGTCGGGAAGAAGGAGGTATTGGATAGTACACCAATATTACCGGATATCCTGGATTTAAAACGTCCCACGCCTCCACGTATCAACAAAGGTGGCAAAAAATGGCAAGAAGAAGAAATCATTGACGAAATCAAGGAAAAGGCCAAGATTGGACCCAAGGGCAAACGGTCCAAACCAATCTTAGAAGATGATTTACTTGATGAAGAGGATTTACTTGATGAAGGTCTGAGCGAAATTTCCGCAACAGTCCAAGTTAGTCTTTCCATTGCTCGTCCTCCCAAACCCAAAGCCACTCGCGCCAGTGCGCCAACGGCGGCGGCTGTAGCTGCTCCCACCACTAGAGGTAAAAAATCTAGTTCTTCGCGCGAGCAACATCGTCGTCAAGAAACCGCAGAACAAAAACCAGATCGTCCAGCAACACTGGCTGTCACCGGTCCATTAACAGTGCAAGAATTGGCAGATGCTTTGGTAATTGCTGATACAGAAATTGTTAAAATTCTGTTTATGAAAGGCATGGCCGTCAGTATAACCCAAAACCTGGATATTCCGACTATTACCCTGGTAGCCAAGGAACTAGAAGTAGAAGTCGAAATTGTGGAACGTGAGGCTGAGGCTCGCAAGATCACAGAAATGATTGACGTGGAAGACTTGGATCACTTGATTCGTCGTCCACCAGTGGTGACTATTATGGGTCACGTAGACCACGGTAAAACTACTCTTCTCGACTCTATTCGCAAAACTAAAGTTGCGGCTGGAGAAGCGGGCGGTATTACTCAACATATCGGCGCGTACCATGTTGATATAGTACATGAAGGCAAACCACAGCAGATTGTCTTCCTAGATACTCCTGGACACGAGGCTTTCACGGCTATGCGTGCCAGAGGTGCTAGGGT
The DNA here is from genome assembly GCA_900299285.1 of Anabaena sp. 54. Classification (GTDB taxonomy): domain Bacteria; phylum Cyanobacteriota; class Cyanobacteriia; order Cyanobacteriales; family Nostocaceae; genus Dolichospermum. The sequence goes on from OMJF01000198.1 coordinate 8,276, forward strand.
GACGGATATAGCCGTTTTGGTTGTGGCTGCTGATGATGGTGTTCGTCTTCAAACTATAGAGGCTATTAGCCACGCTAAAGCCGCAGATGTTCCCATTGTTGTCGCTATCAACAAGATTGATAAAGAAGGCGCACAACCAGAGCGCGTTAAACAAGAACTCACTAATTACGGTCTCACCGCTGAGGACTGGGGTGGTGAAACTATCATGGTTCCCGTCAGTGCTATCAGGGGTGAAAACCTCGATACTCTCCTAGAAATGATTATGCTGGTGTCGGAAGTAGCCGAACTATCCGCTAATCCAAATCGGGCTGCTAAGGGAACCGTTGTTGAGGCTCATTTGGATAAGGCGAAGGGTGCGGTAGCTACTTTGCTGATTCAAAATGGTACTCTCCACGTTGGAGATATGCTTGTAGCTGGTTCGGCCTTTGGTAAAGTCCGCGCTATGGTTAATGATCGAGGTAAGCGTGTAGACGTTGCTACTCCATCCTTTGCTGTGGAAGTATTGGGTTTAAGTGATGTGCCTGCGGCGGGTGATGATTTCGAGGTCTATGAAAACGAAAAAGAAGCTCGTGCTATAGCAAGCGATCGCGCAGAGAAACAACGTCAATCCCGTTTGTTACAAGGTCGTGTTACTCTGACAACCCTATCAGCACAAGCACAAGAGGGCGAGTTGAAAGAACTCAACTTGATCCTCAAGGCCGACGTGCAAGGTTCTGTGGAAGCGATTATCGGCTCTCTGCGCCAAATTCCTCAAAACGAAGTCCAAATTCGGATGCTCCTGGCTACCGCTGGAGAAATCACTGAAACAGACATAGACTTGGCTGCGGCTAGTAACGCTGTCATTATTGGCTTTAATACCACTTACGCCAGTGGTGCTAGACAGGCAGCGGATGAAGCTGGTGTAGATGTTCGAGAATATAATATCATCTACAAACTCTTGGAAGATATTCAAGGTGCTTTAGAAGGTCTGCTCGAACCAGAATTGGTGGAAGAACCTTTGGGACAAACAGAAGTCCGTGCTGTCTTCCCCGTTGGCCGAGGCGCAGTTGCCGGTTGTTATGTTCAATCTGGTAAACTGGTTCGTAACTGTAAAGTGCGCGTCCGTCGTCATAATAAGGTCGTTTATGAGGGTGTTCTGGATTCTCTAAAGCGGATGAAAGAAGATGCCCGCGAGGTCAATGCAGGTTATGAATGTGGTATCGGCATTGATAAGTTCCATGACTGGGTGGAAAATGACATCATTGAAGCCTATCAAATGGTAACTAAACGTCGTACCCTAACCATGACGAAATAGTTCCGTGATCAGAACGTTGAGTGCTGAGTTGATGAGTGTTGAATTAAGATTATTTAGAGTTCAACACTCAAACAAGATCAACTCAGCACTCCGTAATTCACGAGTTATAATGTTGATCAAATTTCTCTGTTTGATTAAAAACAAGTTTTTTGCAAATTTCTGACAGCAAATTCCACTTTTAGTAATTAACGAGACAGAATTTATAGAGGTAAAACCATTATTTTAGGAAAAGTTTCAGCAAAATTTGATAATTTTAGGTCTGGGTGACTAGATTTAGGTCTTTCCCCTTGAGTTTGAAATAAATAGACATCTAAAATCCTACATCTGACATTTTCTGGGAAATGAAAAATCAGGAATGAGAAATTATGACTCAATTTCCAATTTCTAGCGATTACGCGCATCAACAGGACAGTAAAGGCTATAGCAGTAGTGAGCCTAGAGATATCCAATTATCTACTAACAAACTACTCTGGCAGGAACTAAAATATGTTATATCTGCTAGTTCTGGCTTTAAAAGGTGGCAACTAGAATGTAATGCTCAATTACACAGTTTACGCCTAGATCAACAAGTGCAAATGTATTTACGAGAGACTTTAGACACTTTAGCTTATTAATCATTTGGCCAATACTTACCACCTGCTTTTTGCAGAAGACTTGAGGATAAGATTTCTTATCCTCAATTTTTATGTATATCAGGGAACAAGAAAGAGCAGATAAGAGTCAAAAACCACGGAAACTGAACTATTGAAATATTTTTACCCCCAAAAATTTTGAATTTCTGGCTGAAAAACCAACCAAAAATTCAACAACGGGGGTTATATCCGATAACAGTAACCCAAAGGTTCAGTTACGTGATTTTTTTAATCATAATTTTAGCTAAAAAATTGCCAATCATCGGGTATAGTTTGTCTTATGTTGTTACAGAATTCAATCTGTCACCTGAGACTCTTGTGAAAGTACCATTATTAAACACACAATTCAGTAAGAAAATGAAAAATCAGGGTTTCCATATTTCTAGTTTATCCTTGCAAGCCAGCCTTACAGCTTTGTTATTAATTGCTGGTAATTCTACTCTGGTATCTAATCAAGTTAAAGCTGGTGCTACCCCAATTTTAACAGCCCAAGCCCCGGCCACAGCCACCGTCATTTACGTTAACTCAGCTACAGGACAAGATACCGCTGGTGCTGGAACCGCAGCAGCACCTTATAAAACAATTACCTTTGCCCTGTCCAAGGCTCAACCAGGAACAGTAGTTCAAGTTGCTCCCGGTACTTATAGCAAAGAAACAGGTGAAACATTTCCCCTAGTCCTTAACTCAGGTGTGACACTTCAAGGTGATGAGGCCAACAAAGGTCAAGGTATCTTAATTAGTGGTGGTGGTTTTTACACCAGTCGCACCTGGGCAAAACAGGATATTACACTGTTAGCTAATGACAATACTACCATTACAGGTTTAACTTTTACCAATCCTAATTCACGGGGGACTGCTGTATGGGTAGAATCTAGTAACCCTGTGATCAAAAATAGTACCTTTACTAACAGCAATAGAGATGGAGTTTACCTGACTGGTACTGCTAATCCCCAAATTGAAAGTAACATTTTTTTGAAAAACGGGGGTCAGGGAATTTCCGTAACTAAATCAGCACAAGGTTCGATTCGTGGTAACTTATTTCAGAATACTGGTTTCGGTGTAGCAATTGGTGGTAGTTCCACACCTTTATTAGAGGCTAATAACATCACTCAAAATAAGAGTGGTTTGTATATTTCAGAAACGGCAAAACCCATACTTAGGAAAAACGCCATTCGCAATAATACACAGGATGGTATAGTCGCTACCATTAATGCTGCCCCTGACCTCGGTACTAGCAGTAATCCTGGTGGTAATCTTATCCGTGATAACGCTCGTTATGATCTGAACAATTCCACCAAAGGCAAGATTACGGCAATTGGTAACGATATTAACCAGAAGAAGATATCGGGTCCTGTTGATTTTATTGCGGCTACAGTGACTACACCTCCCGATAACAATACCGGAAATACTGGTAAAGTAGCCTTTAAAGATGTGCAAACAGGTTATTGGGCTAAAGCTTACATCGAAGCTTTAGCTGCTCAAGGTATTATCGCAGGTTTTCCAGATGGCAGTTTTAAACCTAATGAACCCGTAACCCGCGCCCAATTTGCTGCTATTATCAACAAAGCCTTTAAACCCTCAGCCACACGCCAAGCAATTACTTTTAAAGATGTAAAAAGTAATTATTGGGGTTACGGTGCTATTCAAGCCGCTTCTAGTAGTCCCTTCTTGACTGGTTATCCAGATTCAACCTTTAAACCAGAAGAAAAAATTCAAAGAGTTCAGGCAATAGTCTCTTTAGCTAATGGTTTGGGTTTAACTGCCAGTGATCAGAATGCAATCAAATTCTACACTGATGCTGGTCAAATTCCCAGTTATGCAGCAGGTCCTGTGGCCGCAGCAACTTCACGACAATTAGTCATTAACTATCCAAACGTGAAAGAGCTTGCTCCTAAGCGTCAAGCAACTAGAGCCGAAATTGCGGCGTTTGTCTATCAAGCTTTGGTTAATGCCGGTCGTGTTCAACCCATTGCTTCTCAATATCTTGTCACTACTAAGTAATTAGCACCAAGGCAGAGGGGAAGATTGTTTTCTCTTCTGCCTCTGTTTTGTCATTTACGCCTTCTATTTTCCCATTTCCATAGAAACACCATTAAACCAATTACTCCTAGCTGGATTGCGAAATTAGGCAGGGCTTGTTCAATATCACGCCCAGCTAGGAGTTGGAAAAAGAAGACGAAAGCACCAATAAAGCCAGAAGCACCCACGCTGATATAGATAAATTGTCTTAATCCCCGATAGGGTGCGCCTACTTCCGCTTTTAAACGTTCATATTGTTGAGGTTTGAGATTATTTGGAGAATTTGGTTCTATCATCAATAAATTATGTTATAATGTTTGACTGTGTACGCCGATGTGGCTCAGGGGTAGAGCAACTGATTCGTAATCAGTAGGTCGTGGGTTCAAATCCCATCATCGGCTTTAAGTAATATATACTATAATTTATAGTACATAAACAATTTATTTGTCACTGTTAAGTAGGTTGGCGTTAAAATTTGTCAACAATTAGTTAACAAATTGCGTTAACCTAATAGTTTGCTGCCAGAATCAATACATTGATAGGAGACAGCATTTTGCCACGTGGAACTAGAAAAAGCACTAAAAAACAACCAGCCAAAAATAATACGTCTGGGCTGTTATCTATATTAGTAGAAATTGATAAATCTGTTGAATTTACTAAGTAGGTTGGGTTGAGAAAACCCAACATTTTACCTACAAAACCCAACATTTTCGTTACAAATAAAATAGGAGTTTTATGTCTTATAGTGATTTTACTTTAGAAACTGTTAAGAAAAATCTCCATCTGAATATTTCTAGTAGAGACAATCTTTTTTCTGAAGTTGCACCATTACCAGTTAGTGAATATTTACAGGAAACTTTAGCCTATAATGTACCCTTTGCTTTGGCTAGTAATACGGAAAAATCTCGTTCTGAGATGATTATTACTCCGATTTTATTAGAATTAACTAAAAAGTTTGCTAATCAAATTAGTTTGTTTTCTGGTGTGGAATTTAATATTGAACCTAGTCAGGGTTTAAATGGAAATTGTGATTTTTTAATTAGTCTTTCTCCTGAGTTTTTATTGATTAATGCACCTGTAATTATTGTTGTGGAAGCGAAGAAGGAAAATATTAAAGGTGGTTTGGGACAATGTATAGCCCAAATGTATGCAGCTAGGTTATTTAATGAACGAGAAGGAAATGAAATTACAGAAATTTATGGGGTGGTAACTACGGGAGAAATTTGGAAGTTTTTAAGGTTATCAGGTGAACTGGTACAAATTGATTTGGCTGAATATTTTTTAAATAATGTAAATAAAATTTTGGGAATTTTGGCTAGTGGTGTAAAATAATTTTAGGCGGTTAAGCTGAAAAAATAAAATCATGTAGGTTGGGTTGAGGAACGAAACCCAACATTTATAAGCTTCTGTTGGGTTGCGCTATCGCTTAACCCAACCTACTGCTTGATGTCATTAGAGGATGATTCACTTTCTTTGGTAGAATTTGATCGGAAGATGGCGATTCCTACGGAGTGCTTCGCTAACGCATCCCTCGATGAAGGTAAAGCATTGATTCCGGTGTGGTTAGATGTTGTTTATCACAATCTAAGGCATAATATTATTAAGTAGTTCAATCAGTAAAAGGAAAAATATATGTCTCTCAACAAACCTAGTTGGATGAATTCAGATACATGGTCACAATTTATTGCTAAGTGGAGTAGTTCACCTCAATGTAATCATCCCGGTTGTATTAAACCAGCAGATACAGTAGACCATATTGTTGCCAGACGTAATAATGGTCCTGATGAAATAGAAAATTTACAGCCTCTTTGTAGAGAGCATAATAGTAAAAAAGGTATTAAGCCTGATGAGTATTGGTCAAAAACTTTCTTTTTCGATCATCCAAGAATAAATCTGGATAAGTTAAGAACAGCCCAAAAACGCGAAGGTTGGGATCGGATTCTTGATTATAAAGATTGGTTTTTGCATCCTTGGAATCAAATTAATCGTACTATTTACGGTAATTTTTGGATTGTTGGTGCAGGTAAAACTTTAGCTCCAGTTGTACAAGCTTGTGCATTAAACTATATTACAGCACTTTGCGCGACTAACTGGTACAGTAGCAGCAGTGAGAAAAATAGTTTTGGAGTTGTTGGCTGGAGCATAAGAGGACTCCTAGTGACAAC
>OMJF01000199.1 GCA_900299285.1 Anabaena sp. 54
TAGTAATATTCCTGACCAACCTACGAATACAAAGCGATCGCGCTTTAACCAGTCGTCTAATACGTCAAACCACCCTCTACTGGGGGCGCGTCCAACTGCGATGGTCATTTGACTACAATCCTTGGTTTTTTACTAAAATTGCTACGTTTTTTAAGCTGTGTTCCGGCGATTTTACCAATTTATGGTAACTACCGTGAGTAATTCAACGTTTTTTCCCATCTCAGCAGCCTTCGAGAATGTGAGATTGTGAGAACTGACTACTTAATAAAGTGATCACTTCTTTGGGATTATGTCATGTTCAGCTATCATTAACCAGTAATTTGGGTTTTGTTAGCTTAATGATTCTTAACTTATCACATTCGTCAGGTTTGGCGCTGGATACGGGCAAAAAAATTAAATATTTACTATCTCCAATACTATCAATATCAGAATTTTAACAATTTGACACAAGTTTTCTCAGAATCATTTGACAGAAAAATTTTTCTCTGAGGCTGCAAAGCCTATGATATCGTTGATAACTTGCAAATAAGACTGCTTGAGTGTCAAACTTGAGAATATTGTCCAAGGTAGTTTCATGACGGTATCAACAACGATTAACAAAGGCGAGAACCTTCTCTATCAAAAGGTTCTGGGTTCACGTCGGTTCAGCAACTACTGGTGGGCAACTATTGTGACTATGGGAGCCAGTGGTTTTTTCTTAGCTAGTATCTCCAGTTATCTCAAAGTTAATTTACTCGTAGTTACTGATCCCACCCAACTGATATTTGTCCCTCAAGGATTGGTAATGGGATTATACGGTGCTGCTGGCTTGCTATTAGCCTTATATCTGTGGCTGGTGATTTTATGGGATTTAGGTGGCGGCTATAATGAGTTCAATCGGGAAACAGGGAAATTGAAAATCTTTCGCTGGGGTTTTCCGGGGAAAAACCGTGAAATCCAAATTGACGGACGCATCCAAGATGTACAATCTGTGCGTATTGTGATTAAGGAAGGTCTTAATCCTCAACGCGCTTTGTATCTGCGGGTTAAGGGGAGACGGGATATTCCCCTCACCAGAGTGGGTCAACCCTTGTCTTTGGCTGATTTGGAAACTCAAGGTGCCCAATTAGCTCGTTTTTTGGGAGTATCCTTAGAAGGACTGTAATCATTTTAAATTTGGGATTTGGGATTTGGGATTTGGGATTGCTGATCAATCAATAATGATTATGCTCAATTCAAAATCCCAAATTCAAGAATTGGCAAGAACAGATGAAAATATTTCGGTTAATGCAGTCACTAACAATGCCATTAAAGTTTCCGCAATTTTTTTTAGCTTGGTTGATTATTTTTGCTTTGACTTTGGGAGGATGTACGGAAAATATAGTATCTTATGATAGATCCCCAAATTCAACAGCTTCCTCTGAAACATCAAAAACTATTAGTGAGAGTATTCCCGGTATGAAAGATCTACCACGTCTCGAAGGTAAAGCTACAGTGGTGATGACAGTTAATGGCGCACCAATTACGATAGAATTAGATGGCATTAACGCGCCAATTACTGCGGGTAATTTCGTGGATTTGGTGCAAAAAGGTGTTTATGATGGTTTAGTATTTCATCGCGTTGTCCGTGATCCCCAACCTTTTGTCGCCCAAGGTGGAGATCCACAAGGTAAAGACCCGAAATTTCCCGCCACTAGACTGGGAACAGGTGGTTATATTGATCCTAAAACTGGGACTGAGCGCCGTATACCTTTAGAAATTAAGCCCAAAGGCGCAAATGAGCCTATTTACAGTAAGACAATTACTGATAAGCCAGAGTTACAGCATAAGCAAGGGGCGATCGCTATGGCCCGATCACAAGCACCGGATTCTGCTTCTTCTCAATTCTACTTCGCTTTAGCAGATTTATCATTTCTGGATGGTAATTATGCTGTATTTGGTAATGTTACTGATGGATTTGATGTAGTTAATAACATTAAACAAGGCGATCGCATTGAGTCAGCAAAAGTTACCCAAGGTGCGGAAAATCTGAAAAGTCCTCAGTAGTAATTGGTCATTAGTTAGTGGGAAACATCATTGAGAATTGGATTTTATTGCCCATTTTTCAAGTATTCCCGCTGCTGACTCCTCACTTGTGAATTTTGACATCAAATCTCAAATCTCAAATCTAAAATTGGTTAAGGTAGTTATTACTGGTATTGGTTTAGTTTCGGCTTTAGGCAAAAATCTGGAAGATAGTTGGCAAAATCTACTACTTGCTAAAACTGGGATTAAATTACATCAACTATTTCCAGAATTGGGGGTGATTCCTCTAGGTTTAATTGCTGAAAAACCTACGGCGTTAAGTACAATAACGGAAATAGTTGTTACATCAGCTTTACAAGATGCCCAATTAGTACCGCCTTTACCTGATTGTGCTGTAGTCATTGGTTCTAGTCGTGGTTATCAAGCATCATGGGAAATGATGGCGCAAAACATACATGAACAAGCGGGAGGAGGAAATTTAGACAATTGGTTAAATACTTTACCCCAAATGAATGCGATCTCTGTGGCTCGACAAATAGGAGCATTAGGAGCAATTCTATCACCAATGGCCGCTTGTGCAACAGGAATTTGGGCGATCGCCCAAGCTGCTATGTTAATCAAAAGCGGTGAGTATCAAATAGCGATAGTCGGTGCAGTAGAGGCACCTATAACACCTCTGACAATTGCCGGATTTCAGCGCGTGGGGGCTTTAGCCAAAACAGGAGCTTATCCCTTTGATTTATACCGGGAAGGCTTGGTATTAGGTGAGGGTGGTGCTGTATTTATCCTTGAATCTGCGGAGTTAGCCAGTCAACGTCAAACCAAGGTTTATGGAGAAATATTAGGTTTTGCCTTGACAGCGGACGCATATCATGCTACGTCTCCACAACCGGAGGGTAAAAGTGCTATGGTCGCAATTAAGCAATGTTTAGAACGTAGTCACATTTTACCCACAGATATAGACTATATTCATACTCATGGTACAGCTACCCAATTAAATGACCGCATGGAAAGTAAAATTATTGAAAGTTTATTTCCAGCCAAATTAGCAATTAGTTCTACTAAAGGTAGTACAGGTCACACATTAGGAGCATCTGGAGCTTTAGGTGTAGCATTTTCATTGATGACATTGCGGAATAATATATTACCACCATCTGTAGGACTTCAGCGACCAGAATTTAATTTAAACTTAATTAGATCAGCGCAAGAAAGTAAAATCAAGAATGTTCTGTGTTTTAGCTTTGGTTTCGGTGGACAAAATGCTGTGATAGCTTTAGGAAATTTCCAAACCTGATACTCTATTAGTAAAATTTTTTTAGCTAATTAATTATTGCATATAATCAATTAATGGCGATCGCGTTTTAAATTAAAAATAACTTTTTCTAAATACCACTTGGTTGATTTACCTGGATGCTTATTTTGTTCATGTCTCAAAAGTCTTTCCGCAGTTACACTATCTAATTGTAATAGCGTTAATAATTGTTTCCAAAGTCTTTTTTCTGCGCTTCCAAAAGTAAAACGAGTGGGATCTAATTTTCCGGTTTTTTTAGCCTTAGATATACGCCGTTTTTGGCTACGAATTAGAGATATTGCTAAAAACAAGGCCATTATCGTCAGAATTAGCCAAAGGGATAAAATCAAGGTGTGCATATTCAAGTAAGATAGTGTAATTATTAATTACAGAATGCAGGAATTATCTAAATATACACATCCGTAAATATTCTGATTTTATGTAGATTAAAATTAGACAATCAATCCCAAAATTCCCGCTTAAATTTATTAAAATTAAATCAAGGATAAATGAAAGAATTTGAAATCCTTAAAAACTTATATTCTCAAGATTTAGAAACCAGAAAAAATTGGTATTCCCACGTAGCAGAGGCTTATAATAAATTCAGACCTCGCTATCCAGAGGAAATTATTAATGGTGCTATAGAAATAGCTCAAATTTCCCCAAAAGCTAATATCCTAGAATTAGGTTGTGGACCAGGAAACGCAACTTTAGCATTTGCTAAATTGGGCTTTTCTATGATTTGTCTAGAACCAAGTTTAGCAGCTTGTCATTTAGCAAGAAAAAACTGTGAAATCTACCCACAGGTAGAAATTCAGCAGACCACTTTTGAAGAATGGGAACTAGAACCTGGAAAATTTGATGCTGTTTTAGCAGCAACTTCTTTTCATTGGATTAACCCTGAATCTGGTAATATCAGAATTGCACAAGCTCTAAAAAAAGACGGTGCTTTAATTTTACTTTGGAATATGACTCCCCAACCAGAATATGAAATATATCAAAGTTTCCGGGAAATTTATCAAAAGTATGCTCCATTTTTAGATAGGTACGAAGATATAAAAACTCAAAAACAGATAGTTGAAAATTTGGGACAAATAGCTATTAATTCAGGTAGATTTAAAAATCTAGTTTCTGAACAAATAGTATGTAAAGCTAATTATTATATTGATGATTTTCTACTACTTTTAAGCACTTATACACCTTACTTAAAACTAGATATAGAAACTAGAAATTGTTTATTTACAGAATTAGGAAAAAAGATAGAAAACAACTTAGGAGGAAATATTCAAATCACCTATATCTCAGCATTTCAGGTTGCTAAAAAAGCTGAGATATAGTGTAACTGATATGATAACGTTTTTCTTGATTTTCGGGAATGTATAAATGTGAAATTACTTACATACCCTCTACCAGTGTCTCATATTGTTCTGCTGTCATAGTTTTCAGAATTTCCTCGGGATTGCTAACACGCACTTTAATGAACCAACCTTCCCTATAGGGATCATCCGCTACTTGTTCTGGATCGTTTATTAAAGCTTCATTGCGTTCTATAACTATACCACTCAGAGGAGAATAAAGTGTTTCCACGGCTTTTACAGACTCAATTGTACCAAATGGTTCTCCCTTTGTCAGAGAATCATCAATTTCTGGTAGTTCTAAAAACACAATATCACCCAATTGTTGTATAGCAAACTGAGTAATACCGATAGTAGCAATGTCGTCATCCAGACGAACATATTCATGAGAATCTAAGTATTGCAAATCCTGGGGATATTCAGAAGACATATCACTTTCTCTTCAATGTTAAAACAATAATGTGACAAACCTAACCTAAACTCATTATTCCTCAAAAAACCTCAAATATTATACCATTTCCTAGTCCAATGAAGTACAGATTTATCTGCGGTTAAATTCCTTATTCCTGTACTTGACTGAAGTGGGAAAATTATATCACTTAGTAACACGATTTTTTGAGCGATAAAATGGGCGTTTCACAACTACAGCGGGGTAAACTTTACCGCGAATTTCCACTTCTAGCTGCTGTTTGACCGTTGCTAACTGACTGGGAACATAGGCCAAAGCTATGGGATAACCAAGTGTCAGCGAGAGAGTACCACTTGTTACTTCTCCTACAACTTGACCCGATGATAATACAGGGTAGCCGTGACGGGGAATATTCCGTCCTTCCGTTTGTAACCCTACGAGTTTACGCGGTACTCCTTCTGCTTTTTGCTGTATTAAAACTTCCTTCCCTATAAAATCACCTTTGGTATCTAAATGTACTAACCAACCTAAACCAGCCTCTAGCGGTGTAGTAGTATCATCAATGTCCTGTCCATAAAGTGCCATTGCAGCTTCTAAGCGCAGGGTGTCTCTACAACCAAGTCCACAGGGAATAACACCAACATTATATAGATTTTGCCACAAGTCCATACCCACAGGTAAATCTACCATGACCTCAAAACCATCTTCTCCTGTGTAACCTGTCCGAGCGAGAAATGCGTATTTTCCGAAAATGGTTGTTTCTAAATGTCCAAAAGCCTTAATTGCTGATAAATCGTTTGTGACTAAAGATTGAAGATGATTAGTAGCTGTTGGACCTTGAACAGCAATTAAAATTTTATCCCGTGAAAGGTCTTGAAATTCAACTGTATTCGGATCAATATGCGCTAATATCCATGTTTTATCTTTATCAGTGGTTGCAGCGTTGACGATAATTACAACCTTTTGCGTATCAAAACTGTCTGTACCTTGGTAGTAAATAATGATGTCGTCAACAATTCCACCCTGATGGTTCAGCAATACGGTATATTGTGCTTGTCCAGGTTGTAAACGACTTAAATCTGAAGGAACTAAATACTCAAGTTGGGAAATCAAGTTTTTACCTTGGAGGGTAAATTTACCCATGTGAGAAATATCGAACATTCCTGCTGTATTTCTAACAGCATCCTGTTCTTTTATAATACTACTATATTGTATGGGCATTTCCCAGCCACCAAAGCTGGTAAATTTGGCTTTGAGTTCTACACCCATTTGATATAAAGGGGTTCGCGCTAGAGATTGGTTTGTATTTTCTGGATTAGCCACAGTTAGATAGTTATATTTACGGGAGATAGGAGTTTAAAATTTATACAGTAACAAGCTGAAAACTTGACCCTTTACTAAAGATCTCCCCGTGGAGAGGAGAGACTCAGAACCCAGTTTTTAGTCAAAACCAAGTAGAGTTTTTCACTATATTTATCCTAGTAGACAGCTTCTAATTTAGCAGAGAATTACTTCTGACTCCTTCCTGCGGTTTAATGATTAATAGTGGAATTGTTGAGATTTATTAAGCAAAGATGATCAAGTATCGCCCAATATTGGCTAGTATGATTTTAGCCTTGGTGTTGTTTGTTTTCCCTTTATCAGCCCAAGCTGCAAGTTCTTCTAGTGTTACTAGTTTTAACATAAATCAGGGAGTTGCGGGAAAGGACTATTCTGGTCAAAGTTTAATTAGAACCGAGTTTACAAATGTCAAATTAGAGAATAGTAACTTTAGTAATGCTGATTTGCGTGGCGCTGTGTTTAATAGTTCCTTATTAGAAGGTGCAAATTTACATGGTATTGATTTTACTGAAGGCATTTCTTATTTAACCAAATTTAAAAACGCCGATTTAAGTGATGCCGTGTTTAAAAATGCAATGATGTTACGTTCAACCTTTGATGATGTTAATGTTACTGGTGCTGATTTTACCAATGCAATTTTAGATATGGTACAAGTGAAAAAACTCTGTACTAATGCCAGTGGTGTAAATTCTAAAACAGGTGTAAATACTCGTCAATCTTTAGGATGTAAATAAATACATTTATCCCCTTCTCCGTAGTGAAGGGGTTTGAATAAAGATTTATTAGTTTCAGATTATACGGCAGTTTATGATATTTTGATAAAAATCCCACAATATCTCACCATATTAGGATGGTACAATTTAGCTGCGTAACAGCTTATATCATTATTCAATAATAACTAATACTAATAAAATCCCAAATAGCTTCAACTACAATATCAGGACAAGATTCTGGTAAATTACTTTCTTCATAGGCAATATTATGTAACTTAATATTAGGAATTAGTCCAGCATAAGTATTACTTCTAGATATAGCAATGGCGGCATCTTCACCACCTTGTAAAATTAAACAAGGAACTTTAATATCAGGCAAGTCTTTTTCTAAAAATTCTGCTTCTATTTCTGTTTTTTTGCGATTAAAAAGTAAGTGAGATGCTGTAGGGTAATCTAACAAAGTTTTTCTTAATTCTAAATCATTAGTGATTTTTTCTGACCAACCAATCAATTTAATTAAAGGAATAACTAAGCGTAAAAATTTAATTATCCATGGTGGACAATTAAATAAGCGCCGTCTTTTTTCCCAATACTGTTCTTGTCCTGGCGCTGCTACACCCTCTGGAGATAAAAGTATCAAACCATATATTTTTTCTGGATATTTTACAGCATAACTAGCAGCAATCCAACCTCCTAAAGAATTACCAACTAAATAGACTTTCTCCAATTTTAAAGCCTCTAAAAAATCAGCTAAACACTCCACTTGTAAATCTATAGAATGGTGAATATTAGGATTAGTTGATTCACCAAAACCTAATAAATCTAGTGCAAAACAATGAACATGATCAGCTAGTAATTCCATTATTGAAACCCATTCACTACCATCATTCCATGCACTATGGAGAAAAACTATGGGTATTCCAGCGCCAACCTCGCGCCAAAATAATATTCCTTGAGAAAGTTTTCTGCGGGAGTTGCGAAATAAAATATTCATTTTACTTTACTCATTTACTCATTTTTGTAATACCTAATTAATAGACTAATTAATAGACCTTGGATTTAATTTTCCCACCCAAAATCTTCAATTTTCCATCTTTTACGCAAGAGTTGTTAAGCCATTTAAATAGTCTTGTAACTGACGAGAATGATCATGAGACATATCTGGTTTTGGTAGAGAACTAGGGGGAAAAGCCTGAATTTCCATAACTTCTAAACTATCTTTGATGGTCATTTTTCCTGTGACTTCAGCTTCCACAGCAATACAGATAGAATGAATGCGAGGATCACGATCTGGTGAGGAGTAAACTCCCACTAAACGGCGAATTTTGACCAATTCTAGCCCTGTTTCCTCCATTAACTCCCGACAGACCGCATGGGGAACATCTTCGCCCCAATCTACCATACCACCCGGTAATGACCAACAACCATCATCTTTTCTTCTAATTAATACAATTTGACCATCAGGTAAAATAGGGATAATACTTGTACCTGTAATGGGATGGCGAAATATAATACCTAGTATAGTTTGCCCAAAGTGCCATAAGCTACGTGTGGACTGCATCATTGACGTAAAAAAAACAAGAATGTTCAAAGTTAAAATTTCCTCATTTTATGTTACAACATCAAACTAGTCCAGAACTACCTATTGCCTAATTGCCTACCCAAATTTAGCTTGACATCAGGATTTTTAATAAGATATAATGGTATGCTGTTCAAAGTGTATTGATTGCAGCACTAGGCTAAAAAAAGTATATCAATAATATCGGTATAATATGGCCTAAGTTATGCCTAGATGCCAATTTTTTGTTGTTTATTCATGAGGTGAATATGGCAAAGCGCCGTAACCCGAAGAAAGAGAAGGCGCTACGAAACCAGGCCTACGCCAGAAAGTTTCGTAAACGGACTACTACAGGGAGAATGGGCAGAAGATTCCAACAAAGATCGCCCAAGAGTGAAGAGGACGAAGGCACAGGGGCAGCAGCAATGGACGCTGCTGATTAATGTATCTGGTTAAATTTTACTCTCTCATATTTTGAATTTTTGGGGTGTACACTAGTACACCCTTATTTATGCCTTTTGTCAGTGGTCAGTTGTCAGTTGTCAGTGGTCAGTTGTCATTGTTTGTTGTAAAAAGTGAATTACCAATTACCAATTACCAATTACCAATTACCAATTACCAATTACCAATTACCAATTACCAATTACCAATTACCAATTACCAATTACCAATTACCA
>OMJF01000200.1 GCA_900299285.1 Anabaena sp. 54
CGCAGGTTTCAAATCCTTAATTTTTCCTTAGTCCACGCAGGTGGACTTTGCTTGTGTAGTAGCGATTTATAATCGCCATAAACTTTTAAGACAACCTCTAATTTTAATTAGAATTAGAATTAGAATTACAAGTTTGAATTTACTGTCAATGTAGCTTACTTATGCTACTTTTTGAAGTACAGAATGTGGGTGATAACGTAAATAGTTTTAGGTTGGGTTAAGAAACGAAACCCAACAGGATTTATGGGTATTTTGGGGTTAATGTTGGGTTTGATTTCATACCCTACTTAAACCCGCCATAAGTCTCACCATCTTTGAATTTGTGTTAAGATGAATGGCGGGTTTTTGTATATGGTTCAATGTCTTGGTAATAGCTAAAAAATAAAAATCCTAGAGTTTGACTGGTTGCTTATTTTCTGTAGCTTGGTAAGGACTGTTATGGTTAACAGGTTGTGATTCCAAAAAAGCTTCTTTACCTGTAATTAATCGAGAGCGACGATTACGAGTAATATAATTCCAAGCCCATTGAATTACGACTACTATTTTAGTGTCAAACTCGATTAAGAAGTAGATATGAATTATTAACCAAAATACCCAGGCTAGGAAACCTGTGAGTTTAATAAAACCTAAATCTACCACCGCTAAATTTTGCCCAATCATTGCCAAACTACCCACGTCAGTGTAATGAAATTCTGGCAAAGTATGACCTTGAAGTCGTAGTTGAATTAGTCCACCTACATATTCTCCTTGTTGTTTGGCTACCGGTGCAACACCTGGTAAAGGTTTACCAGTTTGATGGGAGAAATTTGCTAGATCTCCAATTACGAAAATGTTTTTATAATCCTTAATGGTTAAGTTTGGTTCTACAATTACTCTGCCGGAGAAATCGCACTCTACACCGGTTTTTTGTGCTAGAACTTTCCCCATAGCTGAACCTTGAACACCCGCAGCCCATAATATAGTTTTTGAGGGAATTTCTGTGATTTCATCGCCTTGTTTGAAAGTAACAATATCGTTTTCAATATTTGTTACTCTGGTGTTAGTGTGAATAATTACGCCTAACTTTTGCAAAGATTCTGCTGCTACTTTGGATAATACTGGCGCAATATGTGGGAGAATGCGATCGCCCCCTTGTAATAGTAAAATTCTCGTTTCTGATGTGTTAATGTTGCGGAAATCTTCTTTGAGAGTTTTATATGCCAATTCGGCGATCGCACCTGCTAATTCTACACCAGTTGGACCTCCGCCTACAATCACAAAAGTCAAGTAAGCCTGACGTTGTTGGACATCAGTTTCTTTTTCTGCTGCTTCAAATGCTGAAAATATCCGCCGCCGCATTTCTATCGCATCTTCCACAGTTTTCAAACCAGGAGCAAATTCTTTCCAGTGATCTTTACCAAAATAGGAATGGTTAGCACCTGTGGCTACAATTAATGTATCATAAGGTATGATTTCATCGCCTAAAATAACTTGTTGTTTTTTGGGGTCAATATCACTTACTTCTCCCAAAAACACTTTTGTATTCTTGCTTTTACTGAATACAGATCGTAATGGTGCGGAAATATCAGCAGGTGATAATGTACCTGTGGCAACTTGATATAAAAGCGGCTGAAATAAGTGAAAATTGCGTTTATCAATCAGAGTCACATTTACATTGGTGTTAGACAGGGCTTTTGCCGCATAAAGTCCACCAAACCCACCACCAATGATCACAACCTCATGTGGTGCATTATTCTCGCGTGGAACAACCATAAACAATATTTCCTTTTGTTAAGAGTCGTGTAACCTTTCTTAACAAATATGTAACAATATTATAATATATTTTGCCGTTTATTAAGAACACTTGAAAAAATACTAAAAGTAGTCAAGGTTACTAATATTCAGTCATGGTTCATATTCCTTTTCTACAGCTAAATATTCAGGAACATTCATAAGTTCTTGAAAATCTTGAAAATTCATCAAACCCGGTAAATTATCAGTAGTTCCCTGGGCTTTCAAATGACGGAAACAAACATTCATTACTTGAGTGACAGCCATAAGTGCAGTCAGAGGAAAAAAGACAATTTTAAACCCCAAATTTTGCAATTCTTGAGGAGAAATTGGCGGAGTTTTACCACCTTCAACAATATTTGCAACTAATGGTACATGAGGAAAAGCAGCGGCTATAGTTTGCAACTCTAGCACAGATTGGGGAGCTTCCACAAACAACACATCTGCACCAGCATTAATATATAATTGACCACGATGAATAGCTTCTGCTAAACCCAAAGGACCACGGGCATCAGTTCGGGCTATAATGACCAAACTACTATCACCTCGCGCTTCTACCGCAGCCCGGATTTTTCCCGCGTGTTCAGTCGCAGAAATCACTCGTTTACCTGCAAAATGACCGCATTTCTTCGGCCATTCTTGGTCTTCTAAAATTATTCCTGCTAAACCCAATTGAACCGCATCTTTGACGGTTCGCATGACATTTAAAGCATTACCATAACCCGTATCACAATCCGCAATTAGAGGTATATTAATTGACCTAGCTATCCGGCCGATACTGTAAAAATTTTCCGTAGCCGTGAGAAAACCATAGTCAGGTAAACCCAAGGTAGAAGCAGCAATACCGAAACCGCTGGTAGCAGCGACATCAAAACCCGCTTTTTCTACCAATTTTGCACTCAAACAGTCATAAACGCCAGGAATAACGATAATTTCAGGGCGTGCGAGTAATTCCCGCAGTTTTTGAGCAGCCAACATACCAGTAACCATAAATGGACTATTTTCAGAATACAATAAATACTGTAAAAACGTTTTAGGAAACCTACAATATTGATTGTATTTCTTTTTTGCGTCTTTGCTCCTTTGCGACTTGGCGCGAAATCAAATTAAATATTTTTAAATTCACATTTAAATTAATCACAAATGAGTAAACCCATAGAAGTTCGCAACCCCCGCACTGGTAAATTTGATTATGTCATTGTTCCTCCACCACCAAAATTACTTTCCCAGCAGTGTCACAGGCTGCGAAGGGGACAAATTATCTGGCAAAAATTAGCAGTTGAGGAAAGAATTGCGGCCTTAAAAAAATGGAAACAAGCTATATTATCAGAACGGACTCAATTAACAGAAGCTTTAGTTAGTGATACGGGTAGATTATCAACATCAATCATGGAAATAGATTCATTTCTTGCTAATATTGATAAATGGTGCAATTTAGCTCCGCAATTACTACAAAGCACAGCGAAAAATACATCTATTGCTTTTATTTCTTTACAACAAAGTGCTGTTCCTTATCCTCTTGTTGGCGTAATTAGTCCTTGGAACTTTCCCCTATCTTTGTCCACAATTGATACAATTCCTGCCTTATTAGCTGGTTGTGCTGTCATAGTTAAACCTAGTGAAATCACCCCTCGTTTTGTTGCTCCTTTAATGACTACTGTAAACAGTATACCCCAATTAAGAGAGGTTTTAAATTTTGTGGAAGGAGGATCACAAACTGGAG
This sequence comes from Anabaena sp. 54, assembly GCA_900299285.1. Classification (GTDB taxonomy): domain Bacteria; phylum Cyanobacteriota; class Cyanobacteriia; order Cyanobacteriales; family Nostocaceae; genus Dolichospermum. Next base: position 3,494 of record OMJF01000200.1, read on the forward strand.
CAGCTTTAATTGAAGATGTAGATTTAATTTGTTTTACAGGTAGTGTAGAAACTGGGCGTTTAGTCGCTGAAAATGCGGCAATTAATTTTATTCCAGCTTTTTTAGAATTGGGAGGAAAAGACCCAGCGATTGTTTTAAAATCAGCGGATTTAGATTTAGCGACCTCAGCAATTTTATGGGCTTCTGTAACTAATACCGGACAGTCATGTTCAGCCATTGAAAGAATTTATGTTGCTGAATCTATCTTTGAAGAATTTTATCATCAATTAGTGACTAAATGCCATCAATTAAAACTAGCATATCCAACTATTGAAAGTGGTGAAATTGGTCCAATTATTTCCGAAAAACAAGCAGCTATTATTAATGATCATTTACAAGATGCTATCTTAAAAGGGGCTGTAATTCACTGTGGTGGTAAAGTAGAAGAATTAGGTGGAGGTTGGTGGTGTCGTCCTACAGTGATAACTCAAGTTAACCATTCTATGCAAATAATGACTGAAGAAACATTTGGACCAATTATGCCTGTGATGTCTTTTGCTAATATTGAAGAAGCAATAAATTTAGCCAATGATTCTATTTATGGACTTAATGCTGCTGTATTTGCAGAGTCAGAGGAATTAGCAATAGAAGTTGCCAATCAAATAGAAGCTGGTACTATTAGTATTAATGATGCTGGTTTAAGTTCATTAATTAATGAAGGAGATAGAAATGCTTTTAAATTTTCTGGTTTGGGAGGTTCACGGATTGGGACAATGGGTTTAAATCGCTTCTTACGAAAAAAGGCATTTTTGATGAAAACTAACTCTAATAAAGATCCTTGGTGGTTTAATGATGGAAATTAACTATATAGGATATGAGCCTGTTTAGCAATAATGTAGCAAAATAAAGATAAAGTAAACTTAAATAGTAGGGTTTGTTAGCGTCAGCATAACGCACCGAAACATAAGGTGCGTTACGGCTAATCATTAATCTTTAAAGGTAACAAATATTCTAGAGCCGTAACACACCCTACTTAATATTTACTGTGGTTAATTTCCCATTTAGTAAGGTAAGAACATGACTAAAAATGACAAAATCAACTTCTCTACTCCTAGTGGTTTTCCTGAATTTCTCCCCAGCGAAAAGCGACTAGAAGTATATTTACTAGATATTATTCGCAAGGTTTTTGAAAGTTATGGTTTTACACCCATTGAAACCCCAGCAGTGGAACGGTTAGAAGTGTTGCAAGCTAAAGGTAATCAAGGTGATAATATTATTTATGGTATTGAACCAATTTTACCACCAAATCGCCAAGCTCAAAAGGATAAATCAGGAGAAACTGGTTCAGAAGCTAGAGCTTTAAAATTTGATCAAACTGTTCCTTTTGCTGCTTATATTGCACGTCATTTGAATGAATTGACTTTTCCTTTTGCTCGTTATCAAATGGATATGGTATTCCGGGGAGAACGGGCAAAAGATGGACGTTTTCGGCAGTTTCGACAATGTGATATTGATGTGGTTGCTCGTGGTAAACTCAGTTTACTTTATGATGCCCAAATGCCGGCAATTATTACGGAAATATTTGAAAAAATTAATATTGGTGATTTTGTTATTCGCATTAATAACCGCAAAATACTCACAGGTTTTTTTCAGTCGGTAGGAATTGCAGAACAGCAAATTAAAACCTGTATTAGTATTATTGATAATTTGGAAAAAATTGGCGAATTTAAAGTTAAACAAGAGCTAGAAAAAGAAGGTATTTCTTCCGAACAAACGGAGAAAATTATTGAGTTTATTAAAATTGATGGCCCTATTGATGATCTTTTAGACAAACTCAAACATTTAGCCGAAAATATTCCCGAAGCAGCACAATTTAATTTAGGAGTAACGGAATTAGAAACTGTAATTAATGGGGTGAGAAATTTAGGAGTTGCTGATAAACGTTTTTGTATTGACTTATCTATTGCCCGTGGTTTAAATTACTATACTGGCACAGTTTATGAAACTACTCTATTAGGCCATGAGGCTTTGGGTAGTATTTGTTCTGGTGGAAGATATGAAGAATTGGTAGGGATTTTTATCGGTGAAAAAATGCCTGGTGTGGGTATTTCTATCGGGTTAACTCGCTTAATTAGTCGCTTGTTAAAGGCGGGTATTCTTAATACTTTATCTGCGACACCAACTCAGGTAGTGGTAGTGAATATGCAAGAGGATTTAATGCCTATTTATTTACAAATATCACAACAATTACGTCAGGGGGGGATTAATGTTGTAACTAACTTTGAAAAACGCCCTTTAGGTAAACAATTTCAAGCCGCAGATAAACAAGGAATTAGGTTTTGTGTAATTATTGGTGGGGAGGAAGCAGCCGCGAGAAAATCATTATTAAAAGATCTACAAAGTGGTGAACAAATAGAAGTAAATTTGGCAGATTTGGTAGAGGAAATTAAACGGAGAATTGCTAATAATTAAACACAATTAAATATTAGACCTCGACCAAATCTAACTATAGCTTATGCACGAACCTTGTAGAGATGTTCTAGAAAATGTCTCTACATTCTCTAAATTGTAGAGATAAATTGTAGAGAGAAAAAGGCAATATAGAAGCTTTTAATCTAACTCTCTCCGTCCTTCTAATGCTCTGGCTAGGGTTAATTCATCAGCGTATTCCAAATCACCACCTACGGGTAAACCAAAGGCAATACGAGTCACTTTAGTAAAGGGTTTGAGTAGTTGAGCTATGTATAATGTTGTCGTTTCCCCTTCGATACTGGGACTAATGGCTAAAATCACCTCTTGGGGTTTTTGTTCGCTTACCCGTCTCACTAAAGCTTGAATAGTTAACTGTTCTGGACTAATACCATCCATGGGGGAAATTACGCCACCTAAAACATGATATTTACCTTTATATTCGCGGGTTTTTTCTAAGGCAATCAGATCACGAGAATCTGCAACTACACAAATAGTGCTATTATCTCGCTGAGGATGACGACAAATTTCACATACTGGGTCTGCGGACAGGTGAAAACAAACTTGACACAAACCTACTTGTTTTTTTGCGTCAATAAGTGCTTGAGCCAAAGCTTCTACTTCTGCTTCTGGTCTTTTTAAGATGTGCAAAGCTAATCGTTGGGCGCTTTTGGGACCAACTCCGGGTAGCCGTTGCAGTTGTTCAATTAATCGAGCTAAGGGACGTGCGTAAACCGTAATTTTACCTCCGGGCTTTTTCTCTATTTTACAATAAATATGTTTTGCACCAAGGCACAAAGGAGTAAAGAATCAATGTTAGATATTACGCTCAAAGAAACTAGAGTTTATCGAGAAATTAAAGAGGAAGGAAGGGAAGAGGGAAGAGAAGAAGGACTGGAGGAAGGACTAGAACAAGGTCTGGAACAAGGAATAGAACAAGGAATAGAACAAGCGACAATTGGTTTGGTGATTCGACAACTAACAAAGCGGTTTGGTAAAATATCTCAAAGAAAGATAAAATCTATTTCTGGTTTACCATTATCTGTTTTGGAAGAATTGAGTGAAGCACTTTTAGATTTTAATAGTTTAGCTGATTTGCAATCTTGGTTATTAATACATACTCCGAGAAAAATTGACTAACTATGTATTCTCGGTTCTGGGTGTAAAGTTGATAATAATTGACTTTCCACCTCTGCTAATTCATCTAATCTATCCATGACAATTTTTCGCTCAAAATAGGTATCAGCTAAAACCCAATATGTGCCAAAATGTCGGGCTTCTGAGGCCATTAAACTGCGGTAAAATTGAGCTAATTCTGGTTCTGGACAATTAGCAGCTAGAAGTCCTAAACGTTCATGGCTGCGGGCTTCTATTAAACCGGTGACGAGTAAAGAATCTAAAAATCTGTGGGGTTCTTGGCCGCGAACCTGGGATTTTAAGCCAGCGCCGTAGGGGGGTGCGGATAGGGCTGCAAGTTTGATCTGACGGCGTTCTAGCCATTGGTTGACCAGTTCAAAGTGTTCTAATTCTTCACAAGCGATCGCTGTTAATTCCCTAACCATTTTATGATGAGAAGGATAACGAAACATCATATTTAATGCTACTCCGGCGGCTTTGCGTTCACAGTGGGAATGATCTAATAAAATAATATCAAGATTAGCGATCGCTTGCTCTACCCAAGCATCATTAGTAGGTTGTTTGAGAGCATTAATAGTGGGTAAAGGTGAACTCAGCACAGCAAAAATAACTCCGAGTTGAACAATTTAGCTAATTAATTTTACAGCGATTTTCTGTAATTGCTGATTTTTTTGATCATTAAGAAAACTTTTTTAATAATCTCAATAACTGCTTGGTTTTTGGTGTTAGTAAGGTGCGACGATAAGCGTCTGCGGCTTTTTTAATTGCTTCTGCTTGGGTTGGATAAGGATGAATTACACTACTAAGTTTGCTTAAACCAATTTTATTGACAATAGCTGTGGTAATTTCCGAAATCATCTCACCAGCATGATTAGCAACAATGGTTGCACCGAGAATTTGATCTGATCCTTTCTGGTGATGAATCTTTAAAAAACCAGATTCTTCCTGATCTGCGATCGCTCGATCTATACTTCTCAAGGGAATCTTGATAGTTTCTATTTCTATCCCCAATTTTTGAGCTTCATTTTCATAAATTCCCACATGAGCAATTTCCGGGCTAGTATATGTCACCCAGGGCATAATTAAACTACTGAGTTTAGATCGTCCCCACCCCAAGGGGGAAAATAGAGTATTTTTAATCACAATTCGCGCCGCCGCATCAGCTGCGTGAGTAAATTTCCAATTCATGCAGACATCACCAGCGGCGTAAATTTTGGGATTTGTAGTTTGCAAATAATCATTCACTTTTACACCCAAATTCAGATCATATTCTACACCTGCTGCTGCTAAATTCAAATTTTCCACATTCGGTGCCCGTCCCGCACCAACTAATATTTCATCAACTGTCACCGAGTCTCGTTCACTATTCACAGAAAAATAGAGTCGTTTTCCCTCCGTTACTGTCACCACTTCTTCTAATTGACAATTTAATACTAAACGAATACCTTCATCAATTAAAACTTTTTGTAAAATTTCCGCTGCTTCCCTATCTTCCTTGTTTAAAATCTGTGAACCACGATCAAATAATATTACCTCACAACCCAACCTGCGAAATGTTTGGGCCAATTCACAACCAATAGGACCACCACCAATTATTGCTAATTTTTCTGGTTTTTGAGTTAGAGAAAAAACAGTTTCATTAGTTAAATAACCCGCCGCTTCAATTCCACGAATTTTCGGTTTAATAGCCCTAGCACCAGTAGCAATGACAGCTTTTTTAAATTTTAATGTTTTCTGGGCAACTTCTACAGTATTTTTATTTGTAAATTTACCATCACCTAAAAAAACATCAATTCCTAAACTTTTAAATCTTTCCACGGAATCATGATGACTAATACTAGCCCGAATGCGTCGCATTCTTTCCATAATTGTGGAAAAATCAATATCAAATTGTTGGGAAATATTAACACCTAAATCTTTAGCTTTCCGCATTTCTTCAATTACACGAGCAGAACGAATTAAACATTTAGAAGGTATACAACCAAAATTTAAACAATCTCCTCCCATAAGATTTTTTTCAATTAATGCGATTTTCAAACCTATATCTAAACCCGCAGCACCAGCAGCGACAACTAAACCCGCAGTTCCCCCACCAATTACTACCAAATCATAAAAATCAGCAGGTTGGGGATTAACCCAATTATCGGGATGAACATTTTTAATTAGTTTTTGATTATACTCGTCCATGGGACGAATTGTCACTCTTGAAGATTCGGAAATTGACATTTATTTTACCTCTAAATTATCAAGGATAAAGGATAAAGTATTTTTTGATTATCTAATCTTTATTTAATACATATCTCATAATCAAAAATTTGTCAGTTTTGTATTTAACAAATCTAGAATATTTCGGAGTTTGAGAAATTAATCATTAGCAGCAAAGCGCTAGTATTTAAGTGTACCTAACACCTAGAAAAATCATTCTAATATTTCCTCTTTTAAAGCTTTTTTAGCTATCTTAGTTACATAAACCGTAACCGCAATTGTGGCTATTAAACCAATAATTTGAATTACCCAATGGAGAATCATATTATCAGGTTGACTCTTATTACCAATTAAAGCTAAATCTCCTGCTAAATGTCCCAGATAAACATACATAATTGTCCCCGGAATCATCCCGACTGAAGCCAAAAAATAGTCTTTCAAAGAAACACTAGTAACTCCCAAAGCGTAGTTTAATAAATTGAAAGGAAATAAAGGAGAAAGTCGAATTAAAAAGACAATTTTTAATCCTTCTTTGCTAACGGCTTGATCAATATTGGCAAATTTTTGGTAACTAGAAATTTTTTGTTTTACCCAACCTCTAGCTAAATAACGTCCTACCAAAAATGCAGCTATAGCACCCAAAGTAGCACCAATAAACACATATAAAGAACCCCAAATTACACCAAAAATGACACCAGCACCTAAAGTCAGAATTGCGGCTGGTAAAAAAGCCAAAGTGGCAAGAATGTAGATACCAATAAATACTACTCCACCTAAAGCACCAAGGCCATTAATCCATTGTAAAGTATTTTGTAAAAACGCGAGGAAACTGGGAGAAGATGCTTTGATAGATTCCTGTACTAAAGCCAAATTTAGTTCTGATAAAAATGTCATAACCATAAAAATTATTTATAATTTTGATGAAGAGTACCAATTACGAATTTGATGTGGAGAAATCCCCAATAAATAAGCAATGATAATAATTTGATTCAGAATAGTAGTTTGCAAAATTCCTTTTTTTAACCATCTGCGCGGTGAAGTAATTACAGGTGTTGATAAGAGATAAATTTTGCCGAGATGTTTTAATTTCCTGATCATTTCAAAATCTTCCATAATCGGTATTTCTGGGAAATTACCAACTTTTTGAAATACATCTTTAGTCATAAAAATAGCTTGATCACCATAGGGCATTTTTAAAAGATTGCATCTCCATTTTACACCAAATTCAACCAAACGCAACCCCCAATGAGGTGAATTTATTTGTAAAGCAAATGCACCGGCCACAATTCCTGGTTTTGCTAATGTTTTGCGAATCATTTTATCAAAATTAGTTGGTAAACGGGTATCACCATGAAGAAACAGCAAAATTTCCCCACTAGCAACCATAGCACCCATATTCATTTGATTTGCGCGTCCAGGGGGAGAGATAACTATCTTAGCACCCAAGGATTTAACTATCAATAATGTTTTATCTTTTGAACCACCGTCAACAACTATTATTTCTATATTTTTGCTGGATTTTGTGCTATTAATTGTACTTTGAATATTATCCGCTTCATTGAGAGTGGGAATAATAATAGAAATTTGCTTTTGGTGAGTATTCTGATTAATAATTTCTTTCATGATTGTCATGATTATCTATATTATTCAAAAGCCCACTTTTAACCATCATCTGCGGCCAAATTAATAGAAAAAACCCCATCCAAATTAATAGCGGAATAGCTACTAAAATTGTTAACCAAATAATTTTAAATACTAACCAAATACCACTAATTAATGTAATAGTAGTCAGGATAATTGACCAAGGTTGACACCACCAAGGTTTATATTTCCAGGGGTTAATTGTTTGCTGTTCAGACATTTTTCTATGAAGAAATTTATGGATTTATTTTTTAGTTTAGCAGGAAATGTCTATTTTAGGCTAGGAGGTTTTTTGAAAAGTTGTTAATTTATAAATAAACCCCCATTCCAGCTAAAAAAGTTTTTCTGCTTCCCTCTCCTCTTAGAGCAGGGCGTTTTCATTCTCGGAGGTAAAAAAGAAAACAAAAGTGATCCTTTGTTGATAAAATCAAAAAGATATCACTAAGTTTTCAATTTTTAAAATATGTTAAATAGTTTAATCCAGAAACTAAAAAAAGTCAAGGACTTTTGGGAAAGTCAAGGTAGAAGGCATGAGCTATGGGTAGTGCTAAGTATCATTATTTTAGCTTTATTAACAGGGAACGTTAGTTATAAGCAAATTACATCTTTTTGCAAAGATGAAGAGGAAAAGCTGATGAAAATGTTGTCTATAACGTCAAAAACGCTCCCGTCTTATAGTACAATAAGAAGAGTAATGCTCGGAATAAATATTATAGATATACAGTCAATACTTACA
>OMJF01000201.1 GCA_900299285.1 Anabaena sp. 54
CTCTCCTTGTAGGAGAGAGGCTTTGATTTACTCCCCTTCCCTGGTAGGGAAGGGGCTGGGGGTTAGGTCTAATAATTGTGGCTCAAATACATGAAAACTACTGTAATGTTGAATTGATCAATATTTAACAATCGTAAATCTAAAATCCAAAATAGTAAAATTATGAATAATGATTTATCTTCCTTACGAGTTCGAGATATTGGTGAACAAGGTCTTTTAGAAAGATTACAACGCTTTTGTCCACCAGATATAATTGGTGATGATGGGGCAGTATTAGTAACAGACCCAGACAAACGTTTAATAGTTACCACTGATATGCTCGTTGAGGGCGTGCATTTTAGTGATGTTACCACCTCTGCTCAGGATGCTGGTTGGCGGGCTGCGGCGGCGAATTTATCTGATTTAGCAGCAATGGGGGCAATTCCCATGGGGATAACTGTAGGATTGGGTTTAACTGGAGATGTAACTGTAGATTGGGTTGAGGGATTATATGCGGGTATGACAGAATGCTTGGCAAAGTATCATATTCCCATAGTTGGTGGTGATATTGTGCGATCGCCTATTACTACTTTAGCTATTACGGCTTTTGGTCAATCTCACCCTGATTTGATTATCCGTCGTAGCACTGCTCAGGTAGAAGATGCTATTGTCCTCACTGGGGTACATGGAGCGTCCCGTGGGGGCTTAGAATTACTTTTACATCCCGAAATAGGTCAAAACCTCAAAACTGAAGCCAAGACAGCTTTAATTACCGCCCACCAGCGTCCCCACCCCCGTTTAGATGTCTTACCTATTTTGTGGGAAATTGTGGAATCCCAATGTAAAATCCAGAATTTAAGATCTAAAATTACGGTTACTGGTATGGATAGCAGTGACGGTTTAGCAGATGCAATATTACAAATTTGTCGAGCCAGTCAGGTCGGTGCTGTGATAGAATCTAGTCAGATCCCATTACCAGCAGCCTTTGAGGGATGGTTAACAGCGGAAAAATGCTTAGAATATGCCCTTTATGGTGGGGAAGATTTTGAATTAGTCCTGTGTTTACCCATAGAACCGGCATTAAAATTAGTAGAATATCTGGGAAATGGTGCGGCGATAATTGGTAAAATTACCCCAAGCTCAAAAGTAATTTTACACGATGAAAAAGGAAAAATCCCCCACCGAGTTCTTAACCTCAGTCAGGGATTTCAACATTTTTAATCAGGTGATGGGTGATGGGTGATTGGTGATTGGTGATTGGTGATGGGGGATTGGTGATTGGTAATAGGTAATAGGTAATAGGTAATAGGTAATAGGTAATTTGCTTCTTTCTCCGTCTCCGTGGCGTAGCCCCTGTCACCTGTTCCCTGTCACCTGTTCCCTGTTCCCTGTTCCCTGTCCCCGTGGCGTAGCCCCTGTCACCTATTCCCTGTCACCTAAATTAAACCCATTTTTCAGCTACTAACTCAGCCAAATCGAGAACACGTTGACTATAACCCCACTCATTGTCATACCATGCCATGACTTTCACGATGTCACCGCCCATAACGATAGTCAAATTGGCATCAACAATAGAAGATTCGTCTGTACCTTGATAGTCAGAAGAGACAAGTTCCAATTCGCTGTAACCCAAAATGCCTTTTAGAGGACCTTCAGCGGCAGTTTTAAGAGCTTGGTTAACTTCTTCAGCGATAGTGCGTTTCTCAGTTTGGACTACAAAATCCACCATAGAAACGTTGGGGGTAGGAACGCGCAAAGCGACACCATTGAGCTTACCCTTCAACTGAGGAAGAACCAAAGCCACCGCTTTTGCAGCGCCAGTAGAAGTGGGAACGATGTTGATAGCTGCTGCTCTAGCCCGACGCAAATCACGGTGAGAAGCGTCTAGTAAGCGTTGATCACCAGTGTAGCTATGGGTGGTAGTCATTAGGCCTTTGATGATCCCAAATTTTTCATCTAATACTTTAGCAATGGGAGCTAAACAGTTGGTTGTACAACTAGCATTACTGATGATGTTATGGATGTTGTGGTCATAATCATGATGATTGACACCGACGACAAAAGTACCATCTTCATTTTTACCAGGGGCTGTAATCAGAACCTTTTTAGCTCCGGCATTTACGTGCCTCATGGCCCCTTCTTTGCTGGTAAAAACGCCTGTTGATTCGATAATCAGGTCAATTTCCCATTCTTTCCAGGGTAAGTTATCTGGGTTGCGATCGGATACACATTTAATGGTTTTACCATTAAGAGTGATGGAATTATCATCAGCGGCGATGTCCACACCTTGTAATTTGCCCAGCATAGAGTCATATCTAAGCAGGTGAGCATTAGTTCTAGGATCAGATGTGTCATTAATAGCAACCAATTCAATCTTGCTATTTTCTCTGCCCACCCAGCAGCGTGCAAAGTTGCGTCCAATGCGCCCGAAACCGTTAATTGCAACTCTAATCACAGTGTCTTCCCCTCTGTATTTATGCCTATAAGTTGATATCGTTGACCATAATCATATCGCAAAGGGGGAATCTGTTCATAACGATAAAGTTTTAGATTCACAAAAAATTACAGAATTTATTTATAAATTGTTAAAGGTGCCATCTAGCAGTTAACGCATCAAATAAATCGCGTATATATTGACATAAGTAGTCCTGCCAAATAAATTTCATATTTAGGAGAGGGAACAGGAAACTCTGAGGATGTTTTAAAAGTCTAAGGGCGATTAGAAATCACATCTACAGAGGCAAAACCTGCCTACGCAGGTTTCAAATCCTTAATTTTTCCTTAGTCCACGCAGGTGGACTTTGTTTGTGTAGTAGCGATTTATAATCGCCATAAACTTTTAAGACAACCTCTAAGGAGTAGAGAGATTTTTGTTTTCAATAACTATGTGCAATTAATTTTGCTTGGGTACTTATCGTACTCAATTCTGATCTTCGGGAAAATTAGTAATTATTGATACTAATATAGTATATGCGCCCAAAAGAACCAATGAGCGATAATTTTTCTAAATTGAATAATGTTTCATTACCAATGTACTATTGTAGTCAATGCCGACAAAGGCTTGAGGCGAGTAATGCAAGTTGCTGTGCCAAAGCCATACTACTTAGTTACTAAAAAAACTCAAAAAAATGTATTTAAATTTACATGATTTTCTTTCCCGATGTAGCAGAAATTTTCAGAATAATCTTATGAGCAGATTAGAATTGGTCAAAATGTTCGGACGGGGGATAATTTAGCTCAGGAGATAAAACCAAAGTCAAAATTTAATCATTCAACAGGGATGAATATTTTGGTGGGGATTAGTATCTGTAAAAATCATAATCCTGTTATGATTTGCGTGTCTGATGTGGTTCTGGTGTGGTGCAAGAGGAGAATAAAATGAGTAATTCTATAGATTTTAGTGGCAGACCATTTCATTTCATTGGCGTTGGTGGCATTGGAATGTCTGCTTTGGCCTATGTTTTAACCAAACGTCAATTACCAGTATCTGGTTCAGATTTGCGTCCTAATCATATTACGCACAAATTAGAATCTCTGGGGGTTCACATTTTCAGTCAACAAGAAGCCAACAATCTGGAGTTTTTTCTGCCTCAAGTAGCTAGTGATGAGGTATTATCGCCTAGTGCAAAAACCACTTTACCGCAAGTGATTTGTTCCACAGCCATTAATGCGAATAATTTAGAATATAAAGCTGCTTTAGAATTAGGTTGCCCGATTTTGCATCGTTCTGATGTTCTAGCTGCTTTAATTGCTGATTATTACAGTATTGCTGTAGCAGGAACCCATGGAAAAACCACCACCAGTAGCATGATTGGTTATATGCTATTGCAAGCTGGACTTGATCCGACGATTTTGGTGGGTGGGGAGGTTAAGGCTTGGGAAGGTAATGCCAGAATGGGGAAAAGCCGTTATTTAGTAGCGGAGGCAGATGAGTCTGATGGTTCTTTGGTGAAACACACTCCAGAGATTGGCATTATCACTAATATTGAATTAGATCATCCTGATCATTACGAGACTTTAGAAGAGGTAGTTGATACATTCCAAACCTTTGCTCAAGGTTGCAAAACCTTGGTAGGCAGCATTGATTGTGACACAGTGCGTCATCGCTTGAAACCAGGTATTAGCTATAGTCTTGACCCAGATCAAGGTGCTGACTATACTGTTAGTAATGTCAATTATCGGGCGGATGGGACAACAGCTTTAGTATGGGAGAAAGCTCAAGCATTAGGTATATTAAATATACAGCTATTAGGTCGTCATAACCTGAGCAATTCCTTGGCAGCAGTAGCTGTAGGTAGATTCTTAGGCTTAGAATTTGGGCAAATTGCTGAGGGTATTGCCACCTTTGAGGGTGCAAGAAGAAGGTTTGAGTTGCGAGGTGAAGCTGCTGGGGTGACTTTTATTGATGACTATGCCCATCATCCTAGTGAAATTCGTGCTACTCTAGCCGCAGCTAATCTTCAATCTAGACCTGGACAAAGGGTAGTGGCTATTTTTCAACCCCATCGTTATAGTCGGACATTAACGTTTTTAGAAGAGTTTGCTGAGTCTTTTACTCATGCTGATTTAGTTGTGCTGACTGATATTTACAGTGCTGGTGAACCTGATTTAGGTCAAGTCAGTGGAGAAGATTTAGCCACTGCAATTAGTAAACACAACGCTCAAGTAGTTTATCAACCAAATTTACCTTTAGTTAGTGAATTTTTACTGGAAAACCTGCGTTCGGGGGATTTAGCACTGTTTTTAGGTGCTGGTAATTTAAATCAGACTATTCCTGAATTGATTACTACCATGAGTGAACCGGCAAAAAGCTACATCTGAGAAAGATCACAGTATCTAACAGCCGGATTTTTACGGTAAATAAATCACATAAGTCAAAAATTCACCAATTAAAGTAAAGATGATAACTTCCCAGGAACTTGGCAAAATCTGTAATTTTTCTGATTTGACCCCGCAAAGACAAATTAAAGATCATGGGGATAATGGTAAATCAATTTACTTACCCGGAACTGATTGTTCTC
>OMJF01000202.1 GCA_900299285.1 Anabaena sp. 54
CCCAGCCCCTTCCCTACCAGGGAAGGGGAGTAAATCAAAGCCTCTCTCCTACAAGGAGAGAGGTCGGTTTGTGGTTTATTTACCTGAAAATAGCTGTAATCAAATATAGGACTTACGCAAGATGTAACTAAAACCCTTATTCTTTCGTAGGGGTAATTCATGAATTACCCTTACTTTCGTTCTGTTTTGCGTAAGTCCTAAAATAATGTCAGATTTTATTTAGCCTGAATGATGATAATTTAGACTAAATTAGAAATTACTTCTAGGAAATTTTTCAAAATTATAGACACATTATCACTTCGCCAAACAGCAACAAGTTCTAATAATAGTGATTGTCCTTGTATAGAACGATAGATTACACCATGTCGTTGCAAATTTTGTACATTAGCTGGAAGTAGTGAAATTCCCATTCCACCCGCAACTAAACTCAGAACAGTTGATATCCATGCAGCTTCTTGTTTGACTTTTGGCTTAAAACCTGCATCCAGACAAAGGCTATTAATTTGCTCACGAAAATTATATAACAGGTTCTTTGGTGGAAGAATAAATTGCTCATTTGCTAGTGCTGCAAGTGGAATAGTAGTTCGTCTTGCGAAACGATGGTTTTCAGGTAAAACAATGACCAGTGATTCTTGAAGAACAGGGGTAACAGTCAAAATATTATCATTATTATTATTATTAATAGGCAAATTATGCTTATGAAAGAAACCTAAATCAAGTGTTTGGTTTCGCAATTTATTAATTTGCTCATAAGAAGCTAGTTCCTGTAGTACCAGTTCTACAGATGGAAATTTATCATGAAATGCTCTGATAATTTCGGGTAGTTTACTATTGGCAATGGAGGTATTGATTCCTATATTTAATCTTCCTTTTTCACCGCGACTTAATCGTTGACCTAATTCAATTGATTGTTCAACCTCATGGAGAATTTGACGGGCTGCTTGTAAAAACTCATTGCCAGCATCTGTTAATTTTAATGGGCGCTGGTTACGATCAAATATTTGAAATCCAATTTTTTTTTCCAGCCATTTTATTTGCTTACTCAGAAATCCCTGATCAATTTCCAAATATGCAGCAGCGTTGGTAAATCCCTGTTTATCATTTACAGCGATCGCATATTTCAGATGACACAGTTCCAGTTCATCCCAATTAGGCTTAGTCATAGAGCTAAAAATTCTTGTTTTATTGGCATTATGATATTTTAGTCATGGAATGTTGCATAAATAAGGTGATTGGATCATGGTTTGATCGGATATATTTAGAACAACACAACAATTTGTCACTGGAGAAACAAAAATGAAGCCTGAAAATAAACTTAGTCGGGTGTTAATTGTCGGTGGAACTCACGGGAATGAGTTTACTGGAGTTTACTTGATTAAAAAGTTTGACCAATTCCCTCAATTAATTAACAGATCCAGTTTTGAAACACTGACCTTATTAGCTAATCCTCAAGCGTTTACAGCAGTAAGACGATACATCAATAAAGACTTAAATCGCTGTTTTATGCCCCAAAATTTAGAAGATCTAACACTATCTAGTTATGAGGATTTACGAGCTAGAGAGATTAACTATCTGTTTGGAAAAAATGGTCAAAATCCTGTTGATTTGATCGTAGATTTACATAGTACCACTGCTAATATGGGCATAACCATAATTGTAGATAATGATGAACCATTCAATTTGCAATTAGCCGCCTATCTTAATTATATTAATCCTGGAATCAAGGTTTGTAATTTGGGAAATTCTGGGCGCAGTTATGATTCCCTGCGATCGCTTGGTAAATTTGGCATTTGTATTGAGGTGGGATCTGTTCCTCAAGGTGTTTTAAATGCAGATTTTGTTCTGAAAACTGAAGCGATAATATACACAATTTTAGATTATCTGGAACTGTACAATCAGGAAAAAGTTCCATCTTTTTCAAATAACCTCATCTGCTATGAATATCTAGAAAAAATTGATTATCCCAGAAACGAACAGGGAGAAATTCAAGCTATGGTTCATCCTCAGCTTCAGTTTAAAGATTATGAAGTTTTGTATCCTGATGATCCTATGTTTTTAACCTTTAATGGTCAGATAATTAACTATCAAGGAAACTCTAGTGTTTATCCCATCTTTATTAATGAAGCTGCTTATTATGAGAAAGCTACTGCTATGTGTTTTACCCAAAAACGAATGATTAGTTTTGAGTAAACCAAAATCAAGACTTACAAAAAAACTTTTAAGAACCCATCTACTTTTGCTGTCGTTACAGACTAAAATAAAAGAATGATCTAGGAGACTATTGATATGGTAACAACATTAACAAAAAACCTCTCCTTTGAAGAATACTTAAACTATGATGATGGACTTGGTTTGAAGTATGAACTGGTTGATGGAAAATTAGAAATTATCAACCCACCAAAAATTGAACATTTTTTGATTGTCAATTTTCTTGATACAACATTAACAGCGGAAATAAAGCGTTTGACTCTATCTTGGTTGTGTTTTCGAGAAACTGGAGTGAGAACAGGTAGAAATAAATCACGGTTGAGTGACTTGTCTGTGGTGACACTGGAAGATGCGAAAGAATTACAAAATGCTTCTGCTGTATTTCAATCACCACCATTATTGATTGTTGAAGTGGTCAGTCCAGAATCGGTAAAAAGAGATTATCGTTATAAACGTTCTGAATATGCAGCTTTAGGAGTTTGTGAATATTGGATTGTTGATCCTTTAGAATTTAAGATTTCTGTGTTATTCCTGGAAGAAGGATTATATGAAGATACAGTATTTACTGCTAATCAAAAAATTAGATCGCGGACTTTTCCAGAATTGAATATTACAGTTGAGCAGGTTTTCAATGCAGGTAATTTGCCGTAGTCTTTGCAAATAGAGGCTTGAGAATGCTACAGTAATTGAAAATAAGGTCATAACAAATGGTTTCTACCGTTGGCATTACAGACACCATTAAAAGCTTGAGTGATTTACAAACTCGTTGTAACTTACACCAAGCAGAAGATGAAAACTTTTTTAATGAATGGTTGACAGATTTACCCCAACTCAACCCACAAGAACAATCAGGTATTACTCGCATTAAACGACGTTATGATTATCATCGTATTGATGGTCTATTATTAGAAGGGACAATTAATCTTTTAGTAGTTTCGCCACTTTTAGAACTTGCAGGTTTTCTAGATTCACCTTACCGAATTTGCTCACCCTATGGCATAAATTTAGAAATTGAAGAACCAGAAACAACAATTCGCGGTTTTATTGATGTCCTGGTTGTCCAGGAAAAACTGTGGATTTTTGTGGTTGAATCTAAACGAAATAGCATTCCAGTTGTCGCAGCAATACCGCAGTTATTAGCCTATATGTTAACTACTCCCCACCGAGATAAATCTGTATTTGGTATGGCTACAAATGGCGATGAATTTATATTTATAAAACTAGCTATCACAGATAAACCTGAATACGACGTATCACGGACATTTTCCCTATTTCCTCGACGACATGAATTAGCTGAAGTTTTGCAAATTTTAAAACGATTAGGAGAAGTCTGTAGGGGCGGGGTTTCCCCAACCTCTTGATTGTATGGCATCAAGCGCGATCAGCGGTACAATGGTTGGCTATGCAAGTTTTTGTCGAAATTAGGGGATACTACCAATACGGCTAAAAAATAAGATATAATTAGGAAAGGTCGTTTTAATAAATGATGAGGATTTTTAATTATGACTCAAGCAGTAGAAAAGCCTAAATCTATCTTAGAAATTATCGAAAGTTTAACACATCAACAACAGGAAGAAGTGTTAAATTTTATTGATTTTTTACAGTTTAAATCACAAAAACATGACATAGATACAAAAGTTCAATCTCCACAGAAATCACCAGAGGAATTAGGCTGGCCTGCTGGTTTTTTTGAAGAAACTGCTGGTTGTTTAGCTGATGATCCTATACAAAGATATCCTCAAGGTGAATATGAAGAACGGGAGCAGTTAGAGTGATTTACTTATTAGATACTAATGCCTGTATTGTTTATCTAAATCGTCCTCTGTCTAATGTCAGGGAACGATTAGCAACAATATCACCTAATGATGTTGCTGTTTGTTCAATTGTGAAAGCAGAACTATTTTATGGTGCAATGCGTAGTCATAATCCATCTAAAACTTTAGCTGGACAGGAAAGATTTCTCAAGCTTTTTGTGTCTTTACCTTTTGATGATGCTGCTGCTAGTATTTTTGGGTGCATTAGGGCGGAATTAGCTGCTAGTGGTACGCCAATTGGTCCCTATGATTTACAAATTGCGGCTATTGCGATCGCAAATAATTTGATTTTGGTGACGCATAATGTCAAGGAATTTAGCCGGGTAAATGGTTTACAGTTTGAAGATTGGGAAGTTTAATTTTAATTTGCTTATATTAAAAATATAAATGGCTCTACCGCTCCCTTGATGATATTTTCGGTAAAATATCCCTAAAAACCTTACACTGACTGGATTTGAGGTTTTAATATTTTCAAAAATAGGTGATTCCTACGGAGCGCTTCGCTATCGCATATTAATTTAGATCAAACCCACAAATTTTAAAACGATTAGGAGAACCCATTATAGCTTAATTTATCTGCACCTTATCTCAATAGCTAGTCATGAAAGCTATAAATATCGTTGGTCTACAAGTTTAGAAAACAACGTTCTAGCTAAATTAAGGAAAATAATGGATAGACTCAACAATTAATTGAAAGACATTATTACTGCTAACCGCAAGGGGAAAAGGCTAGAGTCGCTTTGAGAAAGTAGAGACGTTTAATCAAACTCAAACGTCCCTACCTTTTGATTTTAATCTTTTATGAAACTGCTGGAGGTTGAACTAAATTTTCCACACCTTGAATAACAGTTGCAGATTCAATTTTGTCACCAGCTTTGAGCTTATCTAAAACCTCTTGACCTTTGGTAAGATAACCAAACACAGCATAACGACCATCTAAAAGATTACGTCCTGCGGGGGTAAGTTCAGGTTCAAACAGAAAGAAGAAAATCTGAGAAGAACCACCATTAGGTTCATTTTCTGGCCGGGCCATAACTAAAGCGCCAAAAGAGGAAAAAGGTAAAACCGGCATATCTAAATAACGTCCAGCTTCTTCGAGAGTAATACCGTAGGTTGGTTCTTTTTCACCTTGAACCAAAATCTCTAAAGGTATAGCCCGATATTTGCCAATTTGAGGGTCAATAAAACCGACTTCCTTACCAACAGGATCTCCAGTTTGTAAAAAGTAAGATTCTTCCGAACGGGTAAATTCTAAACCGTTATAAAAACCGCGTTGTACTAAATCTACAAAATTACCAGCAGTCACGGGGGCGCTATAGCCATCTACCACTACGGTAAGATCGCCTTTATTGGTTTTGAAAGCAATGGTAGCGCGTCCTTTGAGTTGGGGTAAATTACTGTATTCAGCAGGAACTTCAAAGGGGAATTTTGTCACCATTGATTCTTCTAACAAGCTGACAAGATCAAGTAATTTGGCTCTTCCCTCAAGAACGGCTTCTTTGCGCTTAGTTTTCACCACTTCTTGTAGTTCTATGATGCCAGATTTCAATTCAGTCAGCCAAGCTTGGGCTTGAGGTTGGCGTTCTTCCGGAATACTTGCTAATATTTGGGAAGGTTTATCGAGTATCCGCAATGCCTGTTTGAGGTCATTATTAACCGCACCCCATCGTTTATTTGCCCGCAGTTGGTTAGAAATGTCTTCTAAACTGGCTTGTAGTTTACGTACAGGTTGATTATCAATTGGTAGTGCATAGCGTAACAAAGCCTTACCGTCGGTAATTGCGTTACCAGCCGGTAGACCTGCGTTAGCAGTGTAAGTCCACCCAACCGTACCAATGGCTAAAAATATTGTTAATAGCAATATTGCCTTGAGGCTGTTGTTTACCAAGGACTTTAATAAGTTGAACATGAAATTTCTCTTTCTTTTAGTATCAAACGGTTGACTGGAAGTAATTTATTGATTATCTTCCCACATTGGGAGTCTGGAGATTGAAGAGGCAGGAGAGTAAGGAGCAAGAAGCAGGAAGCAGGAAGAATATCTGTACTATTGCCTCTTTCTCAACAACGGACAACTGACCACTGACCACTGACAACTGACAACGAACAACTGACAACCAACAACTAACAACTTATGACCCTAGAAGGGTACAATAAATGCCGATTGTCTTGGAAAATTTGCAAGTTTCATGATCTCTAGTAACGACTTTCGACCTGGTGTTTCAATTGTCTTAGATGGTTCGGTCTGGCGCGTGGTAGATTTTCTTCACGTTAAGCCAGGCAAGGGTTCTGCTTTCGTGCGGACAACCCTGAAAAATGTCCAAAGTGGGAAACAATTAGAAAAAACTTTTCGGGCTGGGGAAACGGTCCCCCAGGCTAATCTGGAAAAGGTAACGATGCAACATACCTATAAAGAAGGTGATCAGTTTGTCTTTATGGATATGGAAAGTTATGAAGAAGGTAGATTAACTTCAGCGCAAATTGGCGATCGCGTCAAGTATCTCAAAGACGGTATGGAAGTTAACGTCATTCGTTGGGATGATCAGGTGCTAGAAGTTGAACTACCTAATTCTGTAGTTTTGGAAGTTATTCAAACAGATCCTGGTGTTAAGGGTGATACTGCTACAGGTGGCACTAAACCCGCAATTCTAGAAACTGGAGCAACTATCATGGTTCCCTTGTTTATTGCCCAAGGGGAGCGGATCAAGATTGATACCAGAGAAGATAAGTATTTAGGCAGGGAATAATTTTTCTACTTTTTTGATACCAACTGGGAGTAGTGAGGACTAAAACCCAAATTGGTAAGAATGATTTCAATCCCTTTTTTATAGAGGGATTAAATCCCTGCTTTACTGAGAATTTTAATTTAACAGTTAGGTCGAGGTAAAATAATTGTGACATTAGACTTTAATGAAATCCGTCAGCTATTAGTAACTATTGCCCAAACTGATATTGCGGAAGTTACACTCAAAAATAATGAGTTTGAGCTAACAGTCAAAAAAGCCATTAGTTTCAGCAATAATGGCCAAGCACCATTGAGCGGCGTAGTTGGCGCTGGAACAACCCACTTGGTATCTACAACTGCACCAGAAATGGTAATCAATAAAGTTGTGGATAATGTAGTCACACCATCTGCTCCGACTCCTTCACCAATCAATCAAAAATTGGTTGAGGTACAGTCACCCATGGTAGGAACATTTTACCGCGCTCCAGCCCCAGGAGAAGCTCCTTTTGCGGAAGTGGGCGATCGCGTCAAAGCTGGTCAAAGTGTTTGTATTATTGAAGCCATGAAACTAATGAACGAAATTGAAGCCGAAGTCTCTGGACAGGTGATGGAAATTTTAGTTCAAAATGGTGAACCTGTAGAATATGGTCAACCTTTAATGAGAATTAACCCCGATTAAGTATTAAAAAGGGAATAGGGAACAGGTAATGGGTGATTGGTGATTGGTGATTGGTAATGGGTGATTGGTGATTGGTGATTGGTGATTGGTGATTGGTGATTGGTGATTGGTGATTGGTGATGGGTAATGGGTAGCTAACAACGGACAACTGACAACTGACAACTAACCACTGACAACTAACCACTGACAACTGACAACTGACAACTAACCACTGACAACGGACAACTGACAACTGACAACTGACAACTGACAACTGACAACTGACAACTGACAACTGACAACTGACAACTGACTAAAGAGGATAATTTTTCTGAAAACTTTCACGGGTGAGTGGTTGTTCTATTTCCACACCCTCACCCCCTAACACCTCTAAGGGTTTACCGTTAACTTCAATGTATACATTGGCTTTAGGGTTCAAAGTAGTGGCAGTATATACAACTTGTCCGACTCGACCCATCATAGATGTACTACCGCCACCAGTAGTAAAGTTTTCAGATAAATTCACGTGAATATCGTTGTTTTCCGTTTTTAATCCTAATAGTTTAGTACCTTGGGGAATAGTGGTAGAGTCTGTTGCTTCCTTTGGTCCAGCTAATAAGGTTTCAAAAGCACTCTCTAAAACCTGCTGAGGTTGGTTAGCGGCGATTTTCAGAGGTTCCGGAACTAAATCTAGACGATTTTCTTTAGACCTAAGCCAATATATACTAGCAGTTTGTTCATTACCCTGTTGGCTGTTCGATTGCTGTATTGGCTGTTTAATGGTTTCCGACGGGTTGGTAGGTGTGGGAGTATTGGCGCTCTGGGAAGAAAACCAAGCTACCCCACCGCTTACCGCTACCACCGCTACCGAAATAGCTGCTACTAGACCGGAAGAAATACTGTTAGTTCTTTGTTGGTCATTCATATCTAAAACCTACTTGACTAAAGACTGAAATAGTATTCGTAATATAAGTAGCCTGTTGATAGAGGTTATATCTCTGGTACAGATCTTTGGCTTTGATTTATACATAAACTGATCTTGCTGATTTTAATCCCTCCCACTCTAATTGTAGAGTTATCCTTTGGGGTCTGTCACCTATCTCTTGATCTAAATCCCATGATTTCTTGAAAAAAGGGTGTTGCTGAATTGGGATTATGATATTGATTTCCCGCCTTAGCGAAGCGAAGTACGAAGTACCTTAGACGCAAAGGAGCAAAGACGCAAAGTTTCAAATTTTGAATTTCTAAATTTCATACCTGAATTCAGCAACGCCGAAAAAAGATTTAAATTAAAATTGGGCAAAATGTGGTATACAAGTCAGTTGGTGACAAATATTAGTTATTTTACTAGCTTAAAAAGTATAATTTATGTTTTTTTTCACGCAGAGGCGCAGAGGCGCGGAGGATAAGAGTTTAAGATATGTAATTTTTGCAGGTTTCCTGAAAAATAAGTTGACTAGTTATAGTACAATTCATGAATCTCTCTGATGTGGTGGTTATGGTTGTTACTACATGGATTTGTTTGTGGTCAAGAAAGCGAGAAAACCGTGATGGTTTCTGGTTACGGTGGTGGAATAAATAGGGTAATTTGTTATTGTGGGGGACATACTTGTTGGTATTGAGTTTTATAGCGTATTTTTTGGCATAGTTAATGCTTATAATAACTATGGCGGGCAAGATGTCCACCCCATAAGGTTTGAATTTTAACTTGCTATTGCGTATCTAATCCATTGTTGTAATGTATTAACGACTTCTTCAATGGCTATTTCTTGAGATTCACGAGTTGCGCGTTTGACTATTTCGACTTTACCATTTGTAATGGCGCGACCAGTGACAATTCTGAAGGGAATACCGATTAAATCTGCATCTTTGAATTTAACACCTGCTCGTTCATCTCTATCATCTAATAAGGTTTCTACTCCTGCTTTATTAAGTTCTGTGTAAAGTTTTTCAGCGACGGCGATTTGTTGGGCATCTTTAATGTTAGGAATTGTAATTATAGCGTGATATGGTGCGATCGCTATTGGCCAAATTATGCCATCTTTATCATAGGATTGTTCTACGGCTGATTGTGCTAACCGTGACACACCCACACCATAACAACCCATGACTAAAGGCTTTTCTTCTCCTTGTTCGTTGGTATAAGTTGCACCCATAGCTTGGGAGTATTTTGTACCGAGTTGGAAGATGTGACCAGCTTCAATGCCTCTAGCTGTTTGTAGGCTTTGGTTTGGGTCATGCAGGGAGCGATCGCCTAATTTTGCCTTACGAATATCTATGGTTATCTTAGGTAATATAAATTGCTCGCCCCAATTTGCGCCAACCACGTGAAAACCGCTTTCATTAGCACCAGTAACAAAGTTCTTTAACTCCACAGCAGTTTTATCTACTAAGCGGACAAACTGAGAATTTACCTGTTTATTAACCGCAATATAATCATCACTAATATCTGGTGAAATATAACCTAAAGGTAAAGATTTTGCTTGCCATGTTGCTTGGGTTTCCGCATTTGGTACAATTAAAGTCAGAATAGTTTTAGCACTAAATTGAGGAGCTAATTTAGTTAATTCATTTTGTAATTTAACTTCATTAATTTCCTGATCTCCACGAATACTAATCAAAACCAAAACCGTTAAACCATTATCATAAACAGTTTGATATAAAACATTTTTGACCACTTGAGTAGGAGAACATTTCAAGAAAATACAAAGTTTTTCAATGGTATCAGTTCCGGGAGTTTCCCGTTTTTCAAAAGTTGTAAAGGGTGAAATTTCCGCTTCCGCTGGTAACGAAACCGCTTTTTCTACATTAGCTGCATATTTACCATCTTGAGTATATAAAACTTCATCTTCTCCTGCATCTGCTAACACCATAAATTCGGTCGAACCAGAACCACCAATAGCGCCAGAATCAGCTTCCACAGCCCGAAAAGCTAAACCAGAACGCCGCAAGATATGACTATAGGCAGTATACATTTCCTGGTAAGTTTTCTGCAAACTTTCTTCATCAGCATGAAAAGAATAACCATCCTTCATAATAAATTCTCGTCCGCGCATTAAACCGAAACGGGGACGAATTTCATCACGAAACTTAGTTTGAATTTGATATAAATGTACAGGTAATTGACGATAGGAACGAATCATATCACGAGCAACAGTAGTAATTACTTCCTCATGGGTCGGACCTAAACCTAATTGTTGTTCCCTTCTATCAACCAAAGAAAACATAATTCCTTCAGCCTTAGTATAAGTATCCCATCTTCCCGACTCCTGCCATAATTCCGCAGGTTGTAACTGCGGTAATAAACATTCTTGTGCGCCAGTAGCATTCATTTCTTCGCGCACAATTTGAGAAACCTTTTGCAAAACTCGCCACATTAGGGGAAGATAAGCATAAACCCCACTACCAATGCGACGGATATAACCAGCACGGAGTAGTAATTTATGACTAGGGATTTCCGCATCAGCCGGATCATCCCGTAGTGTAACAAATAACATTTGTGATAATCGCATTCTTTTTACCTTTACCTTTACTTACTAACTTTTCAAATTGCGTAGGTTTAAAATGTTTCCACGTCAAAAGAAAATAGGAAACAGGGTGCAGAAAATGTTTACCCATTACCCATTACCCATTACCCATTACCCATTACCAATAAAATGTATCAAGCACAACCACCTTTAGAATTTATTCCGCCAGATTTTAACCCTTTATTGTTAAAATTTGTACATTTAGTTTTACCTAACTGGATTAAGTGGAAAACACCCATTAGCAACATTGAAGCAAACAACGTTAAAACTTTAGCGAACTGCTATCAACGATTTCAGGATGGTAAAATCCGGTTTATGTTAGCATTTCGTCATCCGCAAACAGCAGACCCGCTTTGTTTAACTTATTTACTGTCCCAAATCTTGCCTAAAGTAGCACGAATTGGGGGTATACAGCTACAATATCCGCTTCATGCCCATTTTATCTATGATCGGGGCATTCCCCTCTGGGCTGGATCTCATGTAGGGTGGGTCATTTCCCATTTGGGGGGAACTCCCATTCAACGCGGTAAAGCAGACTGGACTGGGTTACGTTCTGCGCGAGATTTGTATATCAATGGTCAGTTTCCCATGGCTGCTGCCCCCGAAGGTGCTACAAATGGTTTATCAGAGATTATTAGTCCTTTAGAACCAGGTATAGCCCAGATGGGTTTTTGGTGTGTAGAGGATTTACAAAAAGCGGGGAGAGATGAAGAAGTTTTAATTTTACCAATGGGGATTAAATATAGTTATGTGAATGAGCCTTGGGATAATATAGCAAATTTATTAACTGAATTAGAAGCTGCCAGTGGTTTATTGATAAATCAGCAAAAAACAGACACTTCTTTTACTGTACTTTATCCCCGGTTATTAAGTTTAGCTGAACATTTGTTAGGGATAATGGAGCAATTTTACACTAAATTTTATCATCAAAAATTACCAGATGAAAAAATTACTAGTGGGGAAATTACAGATAGAAATGAAGCTTTAGCTTATCGGTTACAATCTGTGATGAATATTGCTTTATTTATTGCTGAACAATATTTTGATTTACCATCTAGAGGTAATTGGAATGATAGATGTAGACGGGTAGAACAAGCAGGGTGGAATTACATATTTAGGGAAGATTTTAAGGATATTAAATTAATATCAACCATTGAGAAAAGTTTAGGAGATAGAATTGCTGAAGAAGCAAATTTTCGGATGTGGCACATGAGATTAGTTGAGAGTTTTGTAGCTGTTTCTGGAATTTATATCCGCGAAAAACCCACAGTGGAAAGATTTGCAGAAACGACTTTACTTTTATGGGATATGGTTAATAAAATTAAGGGAAATATGACCTTAAATCGTCCCCAATTGGGTAAGCAGCGAGTGAAAATAACTGTGGGTGAACCAATTTCTGTTTCTGAACGTTATCCTGTTTATAAAAGTAGTCGGGTTGCTGCTAGACAATGTGTGGCTGAATTGACGACTGATTTACAGCGAGTTTTGGAGGGTTTGATAGATACAGTGGCTATATAATTTTAGCTCAATTTATAAATTTCTCCCTTATCAACTAATATCTCTCCTCTCAATAAATCCTTCACAGTTGCTAATAAAGTCCGTCGAGAATCTACCTCAAATAACACAGATATTCTATCAATACCTGCCTCACCAGGTGGGTTAAGTTTAGCAACACAAACCTGTTGATGTTGAGTATCTAGAGAACGGTAACTTTCTTGATGTTGAAGAGTGCTAGAAGTCATTCTTCCCCAAGCATCAAACCCAATTTCCGTTTGTGTCATATCAGCTAATTCACCAATATCTAAACGAATTTCTATTTGTCCATTATTTGCTGTTTGTAAGGTTAACCATTGGGAACTTTGACAAGGATATTTTGTACCTTTGGTAAATATAGGATGATAAATATAACTTTTGCTGTAACTTTCCCATAAACGAATCGCGTAACTATGACGCAAAAAATCATCTATTTCGGTAATTTGTGTTATTGCTAATGCACCATGAGAGACAGCATCAAAAGGTTTATTTAGTTTTACCTTAGCTTTACCAAAATAAGATATAATTAGTTGTTGAACTGCGGGAATTAAACAACTTCCTCCCACTAATAAAACCTGTTCAATATCGTTTTTACTAATACCCTTTCGCAAAGCAGAAGCTAAAACCTCATCTAAGGTATTTCGTAACTGTTGTAAAAACTGTCTATATTCTAAAATTTCCTCTAATTTTTCACGATTAATTTTTAACTCATAGGACATAAAAGATTCATCATCAAACCAACTTTCAGCCACAGATTGATTTTTTGATAATTGAATCTTTAACCTTTCAGCAATTTCTAATAAATTCTGATAACCAATTTTTCCTACTTGTTCCGCTGTTAAATTTTGAGAACGTAAATAATCATCAACTATCCAAACATCAATATCTTCCCCACCTATGTATGCTTCCGACTTAGCTAAAACCTCAGCGCGTAGACTGTTATTTGCATCAGCATTAATTACAGTTTTAACTAAACTTAAATCGAGAGTTCCCCCACCAAAATCTACTACTAAAATTAACTTACCAGGGTGTTTTATAGCATATCCTAAAGCCGCAGCAGTAGATTCATCAACAATGGAAACTTGAGGAACATTTAATTTTCGACCTAAATCTCGAAACCAATCTAAATAACGTTCAAAAGCACCAACGGGAACAGTAAAAATTAAATGACTAGGTTCGAGATTTTGCTGTTTAATTTCCGTCCAAATAGTTTGGATAAATAACTCAGAAATAGAGACACAATTATAATTTATACCATCAATTTGGATTGCTGGTGGTTGATAATCTCCAGCTAAATCACGTTTAAACTTTTTAAATAACCGTTCAGGAGGATAACTTTGAGAAAGTCCTAATCTTTGACTTCTCACACCATCACCTAATATAATATTATTACCTGATTTAATAAACATTAAACTAGGAATAACAGGATATTCTACTCTTTCACCTTGAGAATTTACACCCACAAATACACGGGATAAATTAGGAAAACGTAAACTTTTAGGTTGTTGAGTATCAGCCTCTAAAATACTGATTACAGTATTACTTGTACCAAAATCAATTGCGATAGTTGTCATGATTATTAATCATATTGTGGTTGTCTTGTGGAGCAGGCATCTTGCCTGCTATGATATTTGTATATTTGGGCGGGCAGGATGCCCACCCCACAAGATTGTATAATAATTGTATAATAATTGTATAATAATTGTATAATAATTTAATTATTATTAAACCCTGCTGGTAAAGTGCGACTAACTTTTGCAGGATAGAGAACTTTATCACCATCTTGATAACCAATAAAACGGATATAGACTAATTCCCCCTCTTGAATGTCATCACTATCAGCTTGATGTAATTGGGGATTATAATTAACCTGTTCCCAAGTTTCCCCAATCACAGTATAACCCCAATTGGTAATGAGATTATCTAAAGATGTAAATAGAGAAACCAGGTTTTTAGCGGGTAAATCAGGTTTAGCTAAAGCCATTTTTTTAACTGTAGGATAGTTGGTTAATAATGTTTGTAATTGGGTAAAGGTTTCATTTTGGAAATCGGTTTGTAGTTGTTGAGATTGTTGTTTTAATTCTTCCCGCAGTCGTTGACATTGTAATTCTAAATCTTTGATTTTTTGTTCTGTATCTGGAGAAGTTACAAATTCATTATTATGAGATGTATCTTGATTATTTGCTGGGAATAAAAACCGCAGAATAAGATAAACAACGATTACGAGAATTACAGCAAAAGCGACTTGATTAATTTGTTCTAGCATATTGTTTTTTTAGTCTAATTTGGAAACAGAAATGGTTTAACAGATAAAATCATCCGTTCTAACTCAGGTTTATTGTCTAGGAGAACAGGATGTTCCCACAATCCATTTTCCCTTTCAGAGCAAGCTTTAGCAAGTGCTTTTCCGATATTCTTAAAACTTTTTTTAGTATCATTTCTAAGAATTTCTGGATTAGGGTTGAAAACCAAAATAAATACCCTATTTTTTATATCTTCAGGAATATATTCTTGTACATAAGTGCCTCTATTTTGATAGATATCCCAATCAATAATCAATAAAATATGTTTATTAACATTTTGTCGCAGTTTGGGAATATATATTTTTTCAAATTTATCTTTGACGTTTACCCATCCACGAGCTTCTTGTAAAAGGTGAATCCTATCCATAGCCACGTTTAAATCTAGACAAAATCCGTTAACAATCTGACGATGAGTATCATCTTCTACTAAAACAATAAGCTGTGGTTTATAGTCATTGGGACTCATAATTCTATGTCTCCACAAATTAAGTCATTAATTAGATCAACTCGATCTCCAAGACCGGGTATTTCACTAATTAATCTAATTAAAGTTGGTTCTAAGTGACTTTTTCTATCAAGAAAAAAGGTATTTTCATCAGAGAATTTTCTGATTGCTTCAGGATTATGAGAACTTACTAAAAGTTGTCCACTATTTGTAAATGAACGTCGTAAAGACATAGTAAAATGACCTACTACCGATAGAGAAAGATAATTATCAGGTTCATCCCAAAAGCAGAAAACTGGACCATAGAATTTATTAGCAGCTAACACCACAGCACAAAGAAAAAAGCATTTTTCACCATCTGATAAATCTTGAAAGTCAACATTCAAAGTAGCTTGATTTTTCTCAAATCTAACCACAAGACTTTTTAAGTCTTTGCCAATAATTTCATTGACAAAATCTTGAAAGTCTTCCATAATATTTCGGAGATATTTGTCAATTTCTCTATAGGCGGCAGGATATCTACCCAGTAAACCAGAAAACCATTCTCCAATATTTGTACCATCTTTTTTTGGTTGTAAAGTTTCCCCGTGAGAATCTCCAGTCATTAAACTAGGAATTGGTGCTAAAATAATCATCTCAGCCAGCCAATTCTTTAAAACATAAAGACTATCATTACTAATTATTGGCATAGCTACTAAATGCCAATCTAGAGAAAACTGAGCTTCTTTATTTGGGGTATTACTATGAATAGTAACTTGAGCATTTTTTCGAGAGTAAATTGGATTTCCATCAACTATAAGCTGTTCTTCAAAAACTCGCAGATCTTGAAAATTTTCTGGTAACTCTAACGCGAGAAGATACTGATATAATTGATTTTTCAATAAAACTTCTATTTCTAAGCGAATGGGAACTTCAAACTTCCTATAAGCAAAATCATTTCGTCCAATAAGATTATTTTTTTCCAGATCCCGCAATCTATTTGTACCTCTAGCAATAGATTGAAGTACCTCTAATGCTTTAGAAATACTTGATTTACCTGTACCATTTTTGCCAATCAAGAGAGCAGATGGTATATCTTTTATTTTCAGTTCAAAGTTTTCTAAACATCGGAAATTATTTACATATAATCTTTGAAGCATAATACAGCCATTCCTAAAAGTCGAAAATAATGGATAATTTTGTCTGGGTATATAACGATTATACATTAATTTCTGATAGCGAAGCGTGGCGTAAGCCATATATTTGTCGTTACCAATCTTCAGATACCGGACTTCTTTAAGAAGTCCGGTATCTAAGTTTACTATAGTTACTGTTGTGCTAAAGTTTGATTTTCGGAAGTTGTAATTACTTCATCACCTTCATAATATTCCGGTAATAATTCCTGAGATTCTATTTCTCCTAAAGATTGTTCTAAATTTTTTGTAGTTTCCACACAACTAGAACCAGTTGCATTTAAAACCCGTTCCACAATTTTACCATCTTTACCAATGCGATATTCTATCTTTTGATATTCTGCCATGAGAATTTTTCCTTTTTAATAAAATTAACATTTTAGATCCCCCTAAATCCCAAAAAGGGGGACTTTGAAGAATTTACACCCATTTACCAACAACAACCCGCAGCGTACCATCTGCTAAAACCTCCTCTTCCTCCACATTAAAACCCTCAGTTTGAATTGTTCCCATCAAAGTTTTATGAGCGTATCTTTGACTAATATTATTAATAAACTCCTGCTGATTAATTTTCGCTCCCCAAAAATCAGCCACTAACTCATAACCTTCTCCATTTTTACGAAAACCCAAATCATAACCATTAGATTGACGGATCACATATTGAGCATTAGTTGTATCACCCATATAACCGCGTACATTGGTATTTTGTTCAACCTGATAACCCAACTCCTTTAATACTTGAAGCAGCACTTCACCCTTTTTAATTTGCACATTAATAGTTGTAAAATGAGACATAAAAAATCAACTCCTGA
This sequence comes from Anabaena sp. 54, assembly GCA_900299285.1. Taxonomy (GTDB): domain Bacteria; phylum Cyanobacteriota; class Cyanobacteriia; order Cyanobacteriales; family Nostocaceae; genus Dolichospermum. Next base: position 17,195 of record OMJF01000202.1, read on the forward strand.
TGTATTTTTAACCCCGATCCAAACCTTTCCCATAACAGGAGAGAGGCTTATACTAAATTAGTAAAGTGCGTCAGACAGAATAAATAACATAAAAAAACAAATTTTTGATATCTGACGCACCCTACCGCTCTCCAAAACCTCTTACCTTCCCTTCCTTTGTTCCTTCGTGGTTCATTTTCTTTTATTATTTAATCCACCTCCAAAGGACCCAAACCCTGCTGCTGAGAATAAACCTTCAACTCCTCAATTAACAGTGTATCAATAGAAGCCATTCTTGCGCCAGCTTCCGCAGCCCAACGTTTTAAACTAGTAATTTGTTCCTTAGCAATAGCCGCCAAAGGAACAGTTTCCGACACCGCAGCTAAAATATCTTCTGTGTGAAAATCCCTCCTATTTCCATCAATTAAACTACCAAAAGCGCGGTGCATACCATCAATAATTACTTGTTGAATTTCCGCACCGCTAAAATTTTCGCTATGACTTGCAAGTTTCTGTAAATCAAAATCTCGCAGTCGGGAAGGACGGATTTTTTGCAAGTGGACTTTAAAAATATCATGGCGTTCTTTTTCCGTAGGTAAATTTAAAAAGAAAATTTCATCAAAACGCCCTTTCCTTAATAACTCCGCTGGTAATATTTGCACGTTATTAGCAGTAGCCACCATAAACACCGGACTGGTTTTTTCTTGCATCCAGGTAATGAGTGTACCAAATACCCGGCGCGATGTGCCAGAGTCACCATCTGTACCACTATTAATATTACCAAATGCTTTATCTATTTCATCCATCCATAATACACAGGGCGCAATTGCTTCTGCTAATTGTATCATTTGCCGAATGCGATTTTCACTTTCTCCCACCATTCCCCCAAATAATCTGCCCACGTCCAAACGTAACAGTGGTAAACGCCATTCATGGGCGATAGTTTTGGCGGATAATGATTTTCCTGTGCCTTGGATTCCCACTAATAAAACGCCTTTAGGGTTGGGTATACCATAACGTCGTGCTTCTTCGGTAAAAGCATCTTGACGCATTCGCACCCACTGTTTAAGATTTTCTAAGCCACCGACGTTTTTTAATGATTCATTGGCGGTGTAAAATTCTAAGATTCCGGTTTGGCGAACTGCTTGTTTTTTCTCTTCTAAAACTCTATCAATATCTGTTTCATCAACTTGTCCTTTGGCTGCTAAAGCGGCGGCTAGTACTCTTCTAATTCTAGCGCGACTTAATCCTTGACAGGCTTTAATTAATTGTTCTTTTCCTAGTCCATTTAAGTTAAGTTTTTCGGAGACTATTAATTGCTGAATTAAATAATCTATTTCTTGGATGTTGGGTAAGGGAAAATCAATAACTGTAACTTCTTCTTGTAATTCTGGGGGAATGGTTAATATATGACTGGTGAGGATGAGGGTTTGGCGGGTGCGTTTGAGTTGACGGGTGAGGTTTTTGATAGCCCGAATTACGGGAGCATTTTTATCTATTTGGGGGTTTTTGAGGATAAAATGTATGTCTCGCAATACAAAAATTGTGGTTGTATTTTCTGGGGTTTTGGCAATTCTTGATAATGCACTCATGACTGAACCTTTATCATTTCCATTGTCATCCCAACCGGTGACGATATCCCATAATAATAGTTGTCGTGGTGTTTGGGATAGTTGGGTGAGTTGTTGCAGGACTTGTTCTATTGGTTCTTCTTCGACTCCGACTATATATATTAGGGGATAGCGGGCGCGAAGCATGAGGTCTATTTGTTGGAGTAGTTGTTGATGGGGGTTATTCATTTGTAGTAATTGGTTAGTTTATGGGGGTTTTATTTCGCGCAAAGTCGCCAAGGAGCAAAGACGCAAAGAACAAGATAAATATTTGAATCTGTTCAAAAGGTAATAAATTTATTATAGTTATTAAATTCCTTTAGTGCCATTTGTATTAGTTGTTTTATTAAGATAGGCGAAAAAAAATTTAGTTCCTGTTACATCAGCATATTCAAGATTTGTGTTTAAAAAACTTGTATTAGCAATAATGGAATTTTGAAGTTTTGCACTCGCTAAATAAGCATTATCGAATTTAGTTTCAGTTAAGTTCGCTGATTCTAAATCACACTGGTATAGCTCTGCTTCGCTGAAAATAGCATCTGATAAATTCACACCTTGAAGATTAGCATCACTCAAATTACTTTCACTCAAATCAACTTCCTGCAAATCGGCATTAATAAGATTTACTCTTGTAAGGTTAGCTTTAACTAATTTAGAATTTTTTAAATTCACACCTTGAAGATTAGCATTAGTTAAATGTTCTCCACTCAAATCAACTCCTTCAAGACTAGGGAGATAGGTTTCGTTCTGTCTAAATAGATTCCATGCTTTAATTCCCGCTGTACCAGCTTTTAATAAATTTATCGCTCTTTCTGTGGTCATTTTCAGATCATGACTACTTGATATTTGATTTTCACCACCAAGCACAGCATCATACTCTAGGGGTTGTTGTGGATTATTCATGATTCGTTAATGGTTGGTTTCATGTATGCTGTATTTAAAATAGCATATTTAGGGAATTTGGTTATTTGTTTACATAAATTTAATATTGTCTGAATCAGGATTACCAGGATTTGAGGATTTACAGGATATGATTGTTTGATTATTCGTTAGTTGTTAATGATTAGTGTAGAGAAAAGTAAATATCTATGAAGTGAGATGTAAGAATGAATACACAAACAACAGCTATTAACCATCAAATAACAATCCTGTCAATCCTTTAGAGACTTCCAAATAAAAAAATATCCCAAAATTTCTTGTGGTGCAGGCATCTTGCCTGCTAATAATACAAGGACGGGCAGGATGCCCATCCCACAAGATTGGATCATCTTTTTGTGGAGTTCTCTTAATCCTGGGTATCCTGATTCTGACAAATTCATCAAATAACAATCCTGTTAATCCTATAATCCTGGTTATCCTGATTCTGACAAATTCATCATAATAGGTTCTTTGTTAGGAAGTTTGATAATAATTTCCATAGTTCCTCCTCAAGCATTAACAACATTACGGATTGTATTTAATTCTAAACTTGGTTGATTTTCTAAATCAGATATTTCTATTTCTGATAATTCCAAACTATCAGCTAATTCTGATTGTGATAAACCCAGTTTTTCCCGTAAATTTTGCAGCGTAATTTCTGCTAATCTTAATTCAGAAGTTCTTGCAGTAATTATTTCTTTTCGTTCTTGAGAAAGTTGATTTAACTCTTCCGATAAAGTTGTATATTTTTTCATGATTTTTCTTCCTTGATTGTTTCCAAATATTCTCGATATCTTTTATCTGCTATGGGTATATTTTCTTTATACCACTTTTTATTACTAGTTTTGTTACCTCCAACTAATAAAATCGCTTGTCTTTTAGGATCAAATGCAAATAAAATCCGCCAAGGTTCTCCTTGATGTTGAATACGCAGTTCTTTCATATTGCTGAAACCAGAACCTTCTAAAGTATCAACTCTTGGTCTTCCTAAACCAGGTCCAAATTCTGCTAAAATACCTAATACCGCAAATGCTTCATTTTGAAATCCCTGTTCTTGTTGATAAAACCAAATTCTAAAATCTGGGTCAAATATTATATTCTATTCCATAAATTCATTTAACTTATTCTATTTTATCTCAATCAGTTGTACATTTTTCTGAATTAATTTTTGTTTGATATATCCTCCAAAAAAATTGATCGCCTGACGGTGAGGGAAAAGGGAAAAGAGTACAAAGGGCTAACCAGTCCACCCAGCATCACACACAACACGAAAACCGTAGCTGTAGTAGATGAAGCCCGCATCATTATAGTAACGACGCGCCGAACGGCAATACCCAGGAGTGATGAACCAAGAACCGCCACGCAGCAACTTTGCGTTAATTGAGATTGTCACAGCACTACCATTTGTGGGCGCGTTATTATAGCTATCTACCCAATCATCAAAACACCATTCCCAGACGTTTCCGTGCATATCATACAAACCAAAGGCGTTAGGAGGAAAAGAACCTACATCTGTGGTTTGTCTACGATACTCACCTTGAGGAGCATAACCATAAGGGTAATTACCATCATAGTTTACCAAATCTGGGGTAATACTTTCACCAAAATAAAAAGGTGTGGTAGTTCCCGCTCTACAAGCATACTCCCATTGTGCTTCGCTGGGTAAGGTGTAATTTTTTCCTGTTCTTTGGCTTAACAGTTCACAGAATTTAACTGCATCATTCCAACTAACGATTTCTACAGGGCGGTTTTCACCTTTAAAGTGAGAAGGGTTAGTTCCCATAATCGCTTGATATTGTGCCTGTGTTACTGGATATTTTCCCATAAAGAAACTAGGAACAGTAACTTGATGCTGAGGACTTTCATTATTTTGTCTTCCCGCTTCATTTTCTGGTGAACCCATCATAAAAGTACCACCAGTAATTGCAGCCATTTCTAAATTAACACCATTACCCAAATCTTCGGTAAAATATCTAGCTATACGCTGCTGACGCTGAATAATTTCTCCATATTTGTTAGTTGTGACTAATTCAATTTTTTCTAGTTTTAACCCTTGGATATGAGAAATTAAGGCTTGTTTAACTTTTGTTTCTGTTCTAGAATTTAATATATGATAAGTTTGGATTTGAACTTCTACAGATTCATCTTTTAAACCTGCAATTACTAAATCTAATCCCTGTTCTCCATAATTCAAAGCTTGCTCAAGTGCAGCAATTCTCACCTTTGCATCTGGATTTTGTAAACGTAATTTTACCCCTTCAATACCTCCTAAAACCGCAGCACCTTCTGGTGATAGACTATTACTACCAAGCACAGCATCGTATTCTCGCGGTTCTTGTGGATTATTCATAATTGGTTAATAGTTGGTTTGGTGTATGCTGTGTTTAATATAGCATATTTGGGTAATTGTGCTAGTAGTTTAGATAAATTTAATATTGTCAGAATCAGGATGTCCAGGATTTAAGGATATACAGGATGTGATTGTTTAATTATTGGTTGGTTGTTGATGATTAGTATGAAGAAAGGTAAATATTTATGAAGTGAGATATAAAAATCAATACATAAACTGAGTCATTAACCATCAAATAACCATCCTGTTAATCCTATCATCCTGGGTATCCTGATTCTGACAAAACAATTCTCATTTTTTGACTTTTGACTTTTGACTTTTGACTTCCCGAAGGGTATCCTGATTTAGACAATAACATGATACAATATTAATGTTATTCTATAAATAAATCTCATCATTAGGAGTATAAAACCGTGCCATTAATCAAAATACCAAAACATTATCTGATATCTCAAGATGAAGATTTCATTACAATAGATATACCAGAATCTATGCTATTAGATTGGCAAAAAGACTATGAAAAAATTAGTAAAGCTAAAGGAATTTTAAAGCATAAAAAAGCAGCAATGTTAGCTCATTTAGATAATTTGCGTCAGGAGTGGGATAAATGAAATATCTTTATGATACTAATATTTTTATATACTATTTAGCTGATGATATAGCAGTTAATTCATGGTTTACAGAACAATTTTTACTTTTGAATCAAGTTCTATTTTCACCTATTATCCGTATTGAATTACTGAGTTTTTCTGGTTTGTCAAAAGCAGAAGAAGAATGTATCGAAGATTTGTTATCCCAGTTTACTGTAGTTCCATTATGAGGAGAGATTGAAGATCAAACTATCGAACTAAAGCGAAAGTATAAGATTAAACTTCCTGATGCAATTATCGCTGGTACAGCAATAACTCAAAATGCTATTTTAGTTACCAGAAATGTTAGTGATTTTCAGGGAATTACTGAACTAAAGATTGAAAATCCCTTTGTTAATTGATAATGGAGGACGATATGACTTTGATCCTGAAAATCCTTTAATCTTGGTTATCCTGATATGGCTAACGCCACGCTACGCTATCAGAAAATTTTGTAATTCGTGCGATTTTATCCAGGAAAGACTTTAGATAAATCTAAAATTAAATCAGGGAAAGATGGTAATTTAACAGATTCATTAGGCAATAAAATTAATTTACGACGATAATCAAAATTACCTTGGGAATCTTGATAAGGCTGACTATAACACTCTAAACAAGATTTGATTAAATTAAATATCCAATAATCAGAAATACCTGCTTCTGCATAAAGTGGTAATTTTACTTCTCGATCATATTTCAAGGTAGAATTGGAAATTTCAATTAAAAGTAATATATCAGATGGACTAGGATGGGAGGAAAGGTAGTTATCATTGACATTACGGACAATGGCTAAATCTGGTTCTGGTTCACTGTGGTCAGGGATAATAATAGGTTGTTGTCCTCGTACCATAGCGCGGTTTAGCAAAAGCTGGACTAACTCCCTATATAAAAGTGTTTCACAAACACAATGTGGTGTACCTTTTGCAGCCATTTCAATTATTTCACCTTTGATTAACTCAACTCGCTCTTCTTGTCTAAAGAAGCCGAGTTCCGCTAGACGGTGATATTCGGCTACAGTGAAGCGTTTAGCAGTAACTACAGTCATAAAAATTACAGAATTATAGAGCTATTTTTATGTTAACTCTTGACAGTAAAAATAGGTGAATGAGAGTTTAATTCCTTCACCTTGGTCAGGATTTTATCAGATATATTGACAAATTAACTCAAATGATTCTCTAAGAGATTGTCTTAAAAGTTTATGGCGATTAGAAATCGCTACTACACAAGCAAAGTCCACCTGGGTGGACTAAGGAAAAATTAAGGATTTGAAACCTGCGTAGGC
>OMJF01000203.1 GCA_900299285.1 Anabaena sp. 54
AATCAGGATATCCAAGATTAAAGGATGAACAGGATGAAAACAGAAAATTACTCACCAATTACCCATTACCAATTACCCATTACCAATTACCCATTACCAATTACCCATTACCAGCCTCAACTAGATAACTAGCAACTTGAGTTAATAACTAATGTTGATTCAGACTAGATTCAAGAGTTTTAACTTGGTTTTGTAATTTTTCTACGGTTTGTACATGAGATTGTTGTAATGCAACTAATAACCAAATAGAACTACCAGTAAATATTGTCAGCACAGCTATTAAAAGACCTATTAGGAATTTTACCTGAAAATTCAGACGTTTGACCTGATTTTGATCTATAATCTGGGAACTAGCAGCTATATTTTCAGGTTGATTTTCTACCACCACCTCTATTTTTTGTGCTGACTCTTGAGGAAATGTAACTTTACTTTTTAGCCATTCAGTAATCAACTGAGGACAATTATTTTTAAACCATTTCCAAGCCAATATTTTGATCAGTGGTTTAGATATTTTGGTCATAAATTTCAGAGTTTTATTCAGAGTTCCCAACTGCAACTTTTGGTTAATTAAATTGGTTATACCGACATCATATAAACAATCTATAATTAACTTAATTGTCATTTCCTCATTATAAACTAAAGTCTTTATCAATACAAGTACCTCATTCATCAATTTTTCTTCTCGATCTTTTTCTGGAGAATTTTCTTTTGAATCCTTTGATATTTTTACTGATTTAGTCATATTTTCAGTTGGAGTATATAGCACGCAACAACAAGGAGCAAAGAACAGGGTGAAAATAGTTTTTATGTAAATTTTCTATTTTATTTAAGTTCTTAATTATTTCATATTTCCCCAGAAATATCTCACTTTCATCTCCTTGTTGAGTAAGTTTCCGAAATACGTGGAGCGAGGATTTTATCATATATAGCATTTATTAATCCGCAATTCTCCACGTAAATTTTCCCTTTATCTTTTATCGCTAAAGTCTCCTGGAGATAAAGTGTAATTTTAATTACCCATCATCCTGGTAGATCTAAGGCAATTAACAAAGCTTGTTCCAGATGTGCCATAACAACCTCCGAAAGTACACCTCGTAAGCGCAAAAAGCGGGTCTTAGATAATACCCGCACCTGATCTGCCATTGCGATCGAGTCCTTCTTGAGACCACCATCTGGTGCTAAAATTAAAACTTGAGTGGGGTAAACTCGCTTCCCGTCTTGATAGGTGGTACAGGGTACTGCTAAAACTACTGGGCTGGATAAATTAATCACATCACGACTAACAATAATCACTGGACGAGTTCCTCCCTGTTCTGAGCCTTGAGTCGTTTCTAAACGAGCATCATACACCTCACCCCTTCTCATCTTGGAGATTCCCCTAACTGCAACGCCTCCCACTGGGCTGTAGCAAATTCTACCTCTAGTTTGAGGACTTCAGCCTGATAATCTGGATCATTAGCCATTTCTGCCAAAGCAGCATCAATTTCAGAACGCTTCTGTATGGCCAGTTCCCTTCGTAAAGCCTGGGCGACAAAATCATTGCGATTTTTAGCTTTTCCTTCCATAACGGCTTTATCTGTGGCTTCTAGGAGTTCTCTGGGAATGGTTAACGTCGTGCGAACGGTTTCTGTTTTCATAGCGCGTTCATTATTTTGATGACTGAAGTGATGCCTCATATCATATCATTTTCCGCATCACACAAAATTAAAAATTAAAAATTAAAAATTAGTTATTCTCAATTATTTATTCTCAATTTTCCCAAATACTTTTCTAATTTATCACCCAAAGCACCACCAATTGTGGCAATCTGAGAAGTATAACCCCTGGCGATCTGATATTTTAACTACAGAAAATCTACCTGTTTGGATTATGCAAACTCTGCCGACTCTAGAAATTACCAACATTACATCTAGTCAACCAGCCTTTGATACTACCATCAAACGCCGCAAAACCCGCGCTGTCAAAGTGGGAAATGTCACCATTGGGGGTGGATACCCAGTGGTTGTACAGTCAATGATCAATGAAGACACCCTAGATATTGACGGTTCTGTAGCCGGTATTCGTCGTCTCCATGAAATAGGCTGCGAAATTGTCCGTGTTACAGTCCCCAGTCTTGGACACGCTAAAGCATTGGCCGAAATTAAACAGAAATTAATTCAAACTTATGGTGATGTCCCAATTGTCGCTGATGTCCATCACAATGGTATGAAAATCGCCTTAGAAGTCGCCAAGCATATTGAAAAAGTGCGAATTAATCCAGGGTTGTATGTATTTGAAAAACCCAATACCAGCCGCACCGAATATACAAAAGCTGAATTTGACGAAATTGGTGAAAAAATCCGCGAAACTTTAGCCCCACTAGTAATTTCCTTGCGTGATCAAGGTAAAGCCATGCGAATTGGCGTAAATCATGGTTCTTTGGCCGAAAGAATGTTATTTACCTATGGTGATACACCAGAAGGCATGGTAGAATCTGCCATAGAATTTATCCGCATTTGTGAATCTTTGGATTTTCATAATATCGTCATCTCCATGAAAGCCTCACGAGTTCCTGTTATGGTGGCTGCATATCGTCTCATGGCCAAACGCATGGATAATTTGGGTATGGACTATCCTCTCCATCTAGGCGTGACCGAAGCAGGGGATGGAGAATATGGTAGAATTAAATCCACCGCCGGTATTGCCACCTTACTAGCTGACGGCATTGGTGATACAATTCGTGTATCTTTGACAGAAGCACCAGAAAAAGAAATTCCCGTTTGTTACAGCATTCTGCAAGCTTTAGGTTTGCGGAAAACAATGGTTGAATATGTCGCTTGTCCTTCTTGTGGACGGACTTTATTTAATTTAGAGGAAGTGCTGCACACAGTTAGAGAAGCCACTAAACATTTAACTGGGTTAGATATTGCTGTGATGGGTTGTATTGTCAATGGACCTGGAGAAATGGCCGACGCTGACTATGGTTATGTTGGTAAAACCCCTGGTTACATTTCTCTATATCGTGGTCGGGAAGAAATTAAAAAAGTCCCAGAAACCCAAGGGGTAGAAGAGTTGATTAATCTGATTAAAGCAGACGGACGTTGGGTAGAACCTTAATTTATCAAACTTTTACTTCTGTCCCCCTGTTAAATTACTTATTTTTTTAAACTAACCACAAAGAAAGTTAATAATTTTTGAGGGGGAATGGGTAAAAAATGATTTTTTGATTTCTTTGTCAAGATCAAGATCTACAGGATTTTAGAATTTTCATAATTAGGAACTTGTCAATAAAAACCCAAAAGTTTCTTGTGGTGCGGGCATCTTGCCCGCATTATATTAATAATATTACTATTACTCTAAATCAGGTTCTACACCTAATGATCTTAATTGAGCAATTAATCTTTCTGTTTTTTGTCTTTCCTGTTCAGCTTTTTGACGTTCCTTTTCGACGCTGGTTAATATCCAATTTCCGTTTTGATCATACCAACGTAACCAAGGCATTGTTACACCTTGATAATTACCTACCCATACCCCCAAGCCTAATTCTATTCCAGGAATCCAAAAACGATTATCTAATAATTCTATTTCTGTAAAAATTCCTCCATTTAACTTAAACATTCTAAATTTTGATCGGTATCTGTCAAATATTGCGTAATAAGGTACTCTCAAAATTTGTTCATAAACTTGCCATTTTCCCGGCGGTTTTTCCCTATCTCTTAACCCTTGTTCTAAATCTTCTTTTTCAGTTCCTGGTGATAGCAATTCAACAACTATATAAGGGTTTACTGCTTCTTGCCACACTACATAACTTAATCTTAAATCCCTATTTTCATACAGATATGGCACTCCTAAAACTGCAAACCAGTCTGGTCTTTTATACCATGACGTATGACGCAAATCATAATAGAGATTTATGTCCGTTCCTGTAAATACTTCTTGCCAATTATAGTTAGGAGGACAAAATGTGTCTGTTAATAGTTGTGGTTGAAATACATGAAATTGATCTGGCAAACCAGGTTCCTCCGAATCCTCACTAGGAAGATCATACATTGTGGGTAATGTTGCTTTAGGAGAAAGTGGCGGATCTATTTGATACATTTTTCACTATCCTAAATTTTAATAACGAACTTTCAGGCTCAAGCCATAAGTCTTACTATGGATCTAATCTTAGTTAGAATTTTAGTCCTATCTTCAAGAAACTATGATAACACTCATCAGGGCTTTAGCCATGACTACAAACAAATGATATAATAATTTTTTGTAACACTTGCGTCAGTCCTGGAAATCATCACTATTGAGAATATCTTCAGGAGTCAATGGACATTTTTCTGGGAAAGTTTCACTAGGTAAACCTGTTTTTTGAATTGCTTGTTTTCCGGCTTTGAAACAAGAGGTTGAGAAGGAAAAAAAAGAGCAGAGGGTAAAATAGCAATAGTATAAATTACTACTGAGTCTAAGGCAGAGAAACCGCAAGTCGAAAACCCAGATAGTAGTACCTGTCGACGCGCGAATTCCAGAGACGATTAGCAGAGCGACAGTTACTAGGATAGTTGTACCACGAACCGCCACGCACTATTTTTTCATTACTACCGCTCCAACTATTCCAATCGATACCATCTGTAGGCGCGTTTGTATAATTTTCATGCCAGTCATCTTCACACCATTCCCAGACATTCCCGTGCATATCATACAAACCAAAAGGGTTAGGGGGAAAAGTTCCTACATCTG
>OMJF01000204.1 GCA_900299285.1 Anabaena sp. 54
ATTCTCATTGTCCTTTTCATTGGTTTGTGGAGTTTTATGGTATTATTAGTCGTGGGGGTTTTGATGTGATTATTGGTAATCCTCCTTATGTGGAGTATAAAGATGTAAAAGAAAATTATCAAATTCTTGATAATATCACGAAAAGTTGTAGTAATCTTTTTGCCTATATTTTAGAAAAATGCACATTTATAAGTCATGTAAAATCTTATATTGGAATGATTATTCCTTTAAGTGCATTTAGCACTGATAGAATGCAACCTTTAATTAATCATATTAAGCAAACTTCTTTAGACTTATACTTAGCTAATTTTAGCTGGAGACCAGGAAAACTTTTTGATGGAGTGAATTTGCAATTAACTATTGTGCTTCAAAAAATAGGATATATAAACAATAATATTTATACAACTAAATATATTTTATGGGAATCTGAAACTCGTAATGAACTATTTTCCAAAATTGAGTTTATTCCAACTAATGATAATAAATTATCAGGATCTATTCCAAAATTAGGATATGAGAAATCAGTATTAATATTAGATAAGTTAAGAAACGAAAGAAGCGAAATAGGCCATTACTTTACAAAAAAATCCAATAATATTGTATTTTATAGACGTGGAGGATTATATTGGAAGGTTTTTGTAGATTTTGCAACAGGATCAAGTGAAGAAAAAATTATTTATCTTTTAGAAAATGTAGATAAATATTTGATAATTGCTGTATTAAGCAGTAATATTTGGTTTTGGTATTTTACTATAACTTCTGATTGTCGTCATTTAGGAAATAGAGATATTAATACTTTTCCACTCGATATAAAAAATTTACCAGATAAATTGTATAAAAAGCTGGTTATTTTGGGACAAAAATATGTAAACGACTTAAAATTAAATGCAGAAAACACAACGAGAGTTTATAAAGGGAAAAAACCTGTAGAATGCTTATCTTTTAAGGTTAATCAATCCAAACCTATCATAGATGAAATAGATAAGATATTAGCAGAACATTATGGACTGACAGAAGAAGAATTAGACTTTATCATTAACTATGATATAAAATATCGTATGGGTAAAGAATTAGCAGAAGATGATAATTGAGAATTGACAATTAATATAGCGTTTCCTAGTCTAATGAGGTAAAAAATTATCTGCGTTTATCTGCGTTTATCTGCGTTCAATTCATACTTATATAATAGAAAATTTAAAATTATGTAATTGTTTTTATGTAATTGTTTAGCAGATTTTATTTAGGACTATAATAGCGAATAAAGTTTTGAAAAACATCAGCCCCCCCCCGCAGCACCCCCCTCAATCCCCCCGCAGCGGGGGGAGGAAGAGGATAAACTTTTCAGCAAGCCTTAATTAAAAATGTTTGAATTTTGTTTATAAAATCAACTAATCCTAGTACCAATTCATAAGCACCGACAAAACTCTGTTTGCGACTGAGTTGTTCTAGTTCTTCTGCAATTTTCCGCATGGCTGTAGCGCCAACATTACCACTAGAACCTTTAAGATGATGAGCTTCCCTAGCCAGTTGATGAAAGTCATTAACGGTAATTGCGGCTTTAATTCCCTCTACATGAAACAGGCTATCTTCCACAAAAACTTTTAATATTTCTAACTCAAATTCTGGATCATTGTCTGAGATTTGATGTAGATGTTCCCAATTAATTGGTAAATCTGTTAACCGATTATTTGTTATTAAAACTGCTGGCTTAGGGTCAGGAATAGTCCCTACTTGTCCCGCCATAATTCTCGAACTCCAAAGCTCTAATAATGTTGCTAATTTATCCTTAGTAATGGGTTTGCTAAAATAGTCATCCATACCAGCATCTAAACAACTCTGTTGATCCTCCTTCATAGCATTAGCAGTAATAGCAATAACTATAGGTTGTCGGTGATTAACAAATGAACTTATTGGCCGAGAACGAATTACTTTTGTAGTTTTTAAACCATCGAGAATTGGCATTTGACAGTCCATCAAAATTAAATCATAGGCAATATTATCCAACATTTCTAAAACTTCTTGGCCATTGGCTACAATATCAGCTTTATAGCCTAAACTGTGGAGTTGCTTGAGGATAACTTTTTGATTAACTGGATTATCTTCGGCTACGAGCAATTTTAACTTTGATTTTGTAGAATCAGGTATTTTTTCATCCAACACAGTTATAGAAGATTGCTCAATTTTAGAAGATTGGAAATTATCTAATTTTGGTTGGTTTCCTAAAATATCCATGATAGTATCTAGCAAACGAGAAGGCTTTATTGGTTTAACTAAATAATTAATAAATCCTATGTTGATTGCTTGTTTCGATTCATCCTTGTGATTGCTAGAAGTCAATAGAACTAAAGGAATATTGCTAATGACAGAATTAGCCTTAATTTGTGATCCCAGCGTTAGACCATCTATCACAGGCATTTGCATATCAATGAGAACAATATCATAGGGGTGATTTTCGGCAGCAGCCTTTTGTAAAGCTGCAAGACCAGTATTTGCACAAGCCGCTTCATCTACTAACATTCCCCAATGAGTAGCTTGATGATAAATAATTCTCCTGTTAGTGCCATTGTCATCTATTACTAACAACCGCTTGTTAGTCAATATATCAAGCTCCAAAATCTGAGAAGAAGGCTGGATTTGCTTTATAAAAGGTAGCTCAAACCAAAATTGAGATCCTTTACCTATCTGACTTTTTACGCCAATTTTTCCTCCCATTAAAGTTACTAATTGTTGACAAATTGCTAATCCTAAACCTGTGCCACCATATTGACGGGTAATAGAAGCATCAACTTGGCTAAATGCTTGAAAAAGTTTGTTTTGATCTTGAAGACTAATCCCAATTCCTGTATCTATAACAGTAAAATTGAGAATGACTAGATCCTGAGTTTCTGACTTCAATTCTACTTCTAATAATACCTCTCCTTCTTTGGTAAATTTAATAGCATTACTAATTAAATTCATGATAATTTGTCGTAAGCGACCCACATCTCCCTTCAGATATTTATGGACATTCTGTTGTACTATTGTGGCAATTTCTAGTCCTTTTTTATGTGCTTGAGGAGCTAATAAATCTAGCACTTCTTCCAGACAATTGCAAAGATCAAAATCTATGCTTTCAATGATCATTTCTCCAGCTTCAAGTTTGGATAAATCTAATATCTCGTTAATTAGAGATAAAAGAGCATCCCCACTGACGCGAACTATTTCTAAAAAATCTTTTTGTTCTGGGTTGAGAGGAGTTTCTAATAATAAACCAGTCATGCCCAAAATGCCATTCATGGGAGTGCGAATTTCATGACTCATATTCGCTAAAAAACTACTTTTTGACAGGGATGCTAACTCAGCTTGATGACGAGCAATTTCTAGTTCTTGTTTTTGCATAATTTCCACTTGCAGTAATTTAGCTTGAGCTAAAGCAATACCTACTTGATCAGATAAAGACTTGAGAAATTCTATTTCCCAGTTAGTCCATTGACGGGCTTGGGTACAATTATGAGCAATTAGTAAACCCCAAAATTCATCTTTGAGAAAAATAGGAACAACCAGATTAGCTTTGACATTAAACCTTTGTAAGAGTTCGATATGACAAGACTGAATGTTAGCTTTTTCAATATCATTAATTACACCAATCCATCCTTGAGCATATTTCTGGAGGTAATTTTTTGTCAAACAAGGCTCAACAATAGTTGTCCCCATAACAACTGGAATACCGGGAATTAATGCTTCTTTACGCGCTGTTAAAGAGCCATCGGCCAACAACTCTAGAATCACTACACGGTCAGTTTTCAACAGTTTTTGTACTTCTGTAACACTAGTTGCCAGAATATCATCTATCTGCAAAGAACTGCGGATTTTTAAAGTAATATCAGCTAATAATTGCGATCGCAAGTTGAAGTATTTTAGTTCTTCCTCGGCTTGTTTGCGTTTACTGATATCACGGCCTACACAAATGAATCCTCCAGTTTTCAACTTTGTCAAAGACATTTCTGCAGGAAAGTTACTGCTATCTTTTCTCCGACCAATTGTTTCTCCATGCCAGTAACCTTGTTTCATTAGTTCAGGAAATATCTTTTTTTCAAACAATTTAACCTGCTCTTGCTCATACACTTCTTGCCAATTTTTTCCTAGCAATTCCGTGGCATGACTATAGCCAAATATATTCACATAAGAGCTATTTAGATAAAGATAATTACCCTGTTTATCAACAATACTAATGCCATCACTTGTCGAGTCTACTGCTGCTAATTGCTGTTTTAGAGATTCTTCGGCTTGTTGGCGTTCAGTAATATCTATGCCGGTACAAACAATAAATTCAATTTCACGATTTTCATTTAGAACCGTTCTATTTGACCAATTAATTAGCCGCAGATTTCCGTTTTTTATTCGCCAATAGTTTTCATATTCTTTTAGCCCTTTACTTGATTTAATTTTCTCAAAAATAGATTGCGCCTTTCGACGGCCTTTCGGTTCTGTAAATACCTTCCAAAAGCATTGATTTCTAACTTCATTGTAAGAATAACCCGTGGTTTCTTCGCAAGCTCGATTAAATCCAATAATTTTCCCTTCTGGGTTAAGAACTATCACTAAAGCATTAACTGTATCTAATACCGTTGAGAGGAGCAAACTATCTAAATTACGCCGCCATTCTAATTGTTTCATGACTTTGCGAGTTAAAATCTTTAATGCCTCTATCTGTTGTGGTGCGAGTTGTCTTGGTATGTCATCAAGAACACAAAGCGCTCCCAAGCCATAACCTTCATGATTAATTAGGGGTATGCCCGCATAAAAACGGATATTGGGATCTGATGTCACCAAAGGGTTATTCACAAATCTTGGATCTAAAGTAGCATCGGGAATGATCATAGGATCTGGTTGTTGGATAGCATGATTGCAAAAACCAATATTACGGGGTGTTTCTGATGCTTCTAGTCCAATTTTAGATTTAAACCATTGACGGTCTGTATCAACTAAAGTTATTACAGCTATGGGAGTTCCACAAATAAAAGCAGCTAAACGGGTAATATCATCAAACTCCTGTTCGGACTGAGTATCAAGAATTCTGTACTGTAAAAGTGCTTCAATTCTTCCAGCTTCGTCATTGCGTAATAATGTTTTCATATTTAAAATTTACCCCTAGTTAAAAGTGTTGTGATTTTGGCTATTTTGAGTAGGTAGACGTAAAAACATTGAACCGTGTAATAATATATATTATAAATCTAGTTGATGCCTTATTTTACTTATCTACCACTTACCTACTGATAGGGAAGCACTGCTGCAAGCAGATCAAGAAAATTCAGGATTTTTAGACTTTATTTCTTGCTTGAGGGTATTCTACTATAGGCAAAATAGCAAAAGTGCTGAATATAATATTAAGAATATTAAGAAAAATTTTCAACTCTGATCCCAAAATACATTATGATTTAGACTAAGTAAAGTAAAGTAGCTATGTCTAAGATTATCGGTATATGTTCAGGCTTGTAAACCAAGTCAGGACTCCAGGAAAATTGTGGGGCGCAGAAATTGCCCATCTAAATAAACTCAATACCTCACGTACTCCATTACAGAGAAGAGTTTAAACCCTGCAAAGAAATATGGCATTGCTGAATTGAGGTATGAGAATCAAATATTCTAGTTCTTAAATTCTTACTCTGGAGCGTCCTTGAGCGCCTCTGTGTGAGAAAAAATCATACCTTCATTCACCAACGCCCTGTTTTAGAACCAAGTAGTTAAATAACCGAAAGTAACCACATCCTGTGCATAACAATACAATTACAACAAACAATCCTCCTGTATCCTGGCGCTATGATCCCACCCTCTACGGAAACAGAGATCTAAGGATTGATTTTCTCCGGGGCATTGCCATTGTTTCCATGGTATTCAACCATTTAGAAAGTTCTTCTTATTTCAGTGCTATCAACAGGGGACATATTTACGCCAGTGCGGCCGAAGGATTCGTATTTCTCTCTGGGCTAGTATTAGGAATGGTGACATTGGGGCGTATCAATAAAGTTGGCTTTTCTGAGGCCATGAAAAAACTGTTAGAGCGTTCTGGAAAACTTTATCTCACCAGTTTCATTTTAATGTCTGTCCTGGGTTTATTAAGTATAATTGCCCCCGGGTTGACCCGTCCGGCCTTTGATTTTGCGCCGGGGACTTGGTGGCAAATATTACTAGCGGCAGCTACATTCCATTTAGCACCACCTGTCATTGACATTTTGCAACTGTATGTATTGCTGTTGCTGTTTTCCCCCGCCATTTTCTGGATGTTAAGGAGGGGCTTTTGGTTGCCTGTTGTGGCTATTTCCTGGACATTTTGGAGTATTCAACAATTACATCCTTATGCCTTGAGTTTCCATCCTTTAGACAGAGAACATCCTTACTTTGCCTTAGCTGGTTGGCAAATTTTATACGTGCATGGGGTGTTGGCAGGTTATTATCGGCAAAAGCTACAAGAATTATGGGGAAAAATACCGAAAATCCCCCTAGTTATAGGTTTGGTATTAATCGTCATTGGCTCAATTACAACCGCACATTATGATATTCAGCTTGGTATTTGGCCAGCCAAATTCTCAGATAGAGTTGCTTGGTTGGCGTGGACAGACCGCAGTCGGGTGGGTTTTTTGCGTTTAATTAATCATATCGGTTTCTTCCCTTTGCTGTACATAATTGTGGATACATTTTGGCAACCGTTGCATAAAATTCTGGGGAAACTGTTGATTAGTTTGGGTCAAAACTCCTTGTACGTCTATATTGTTCACGTTCCAGTCACAGTGATTTGGTTTTTAATTCCGGCCTTAGTTGATGGTAATCCCATAGTAACTACTATCGCTCAGGCTGTAGCTGTGGGCTGCTTTTGGTGGCTGGTGAAAAAAGAAGTGTTGTTTAATATTATCCCCCGCTAACCATGACACAAGATACAACTATCAATCCTACTCCGATTCAACCTGGTTTATTAAAACAAACTATTGTCGCTGCGGCGATCGCTTTAGTTGGCTTGGGATTGCATAAAGGAATAGAATGGCGTGAGACTACCATTCTCCCAATTCCAGTGACTTCCGTTGGTCAAAATCGGCTGAATGCAGAAGATATACAATTAGCCCGTACAGCTTGGCGCTATTTCCAGAAAAATCGTTTATCCACTGGTTTAGTTTCTTCCGCTGCGGACTTTCCCAGTACAACAATGTGGGACGTGGGTAGTCAGTTAGCTGGTATGGTAGCAGCACGGGAATTAGGCTTGCTCAAACCGGCAGAATTTGATCAATGGATAGAAGAAGTATTGGCCACTCTAGCCAAAATACCTTTGTACCGGAATGAGTTACCAAACAAAGCCTATAACGCGAAAACCTTAATCCCGGTTAACTACGGCAAGTTGGCACAACCCGAAGAAATTGGGTTTTCGGCCATTGATTTAGCACGACTGGTGCAATGGCTAGATATAATTGCCACTCGATACCCTAAACACGCTCCGGCTAGTAAGGCCGTCACGGCTCGTTGGCAGTTAAAGCGGTTACTGAAGAATGGACAGCTGATGGGGACAGGGATTAAAAATGGTAAGGAAACCTGGAACCAAGAAGGACGGCTAGGTTATGAACAATATGCAGCCTATAGATTACAAAAAATTGGGATTGTAGCCCCCAAAGCACTCGATACCAAAGCCGAAACTCAGTTTGTCAATGTCATGGGTGTGGAAGTACCGGCGGATAAACGCAGCACCTATCATAATTATGTCACTAGTGAACCCTATATTTTGGATGGGTTGGAAAGTGGTTTTCAGGCTTTACCTGGGGAATATGCAGCCAAGTTACTCCAAGTCCAACAACGTCGCTATCAAGCTACCAATCAACTCACAGCTTGGTCTGAGGATAATTTAGATCGGGAGCCTTGGTTTGTCTACAATTGTATTTTTGTTAATGGTCAACCCTGGAAAAGTATTGACTCATCTGGTAAAGATGCCTTTGTTTATCGGGGTAGTAGTGTTAAAGCCGCAATAGGCTGGAATATGCTGTTTCAAACTCGCTATACAGAAAGACTTTATAAGGGTATGCGCTGGCTGGCTGATCCAAGTCGTGGCGTTTTTGCAGGTTTTTATGAGGCAACTCAAGAACCAAATCGAGCTTTAACTGTGAATACTAACGGTATAGTGTTAGAAGCAATACTATATCGTCGTGTGGGTAAGCCGTTGACAGTTTGGGCTCAGGAAAAAGAATCCTAATCATTTTTTATCTATTGTGTATGGGACTTACGCACGAGCCAGGGAATATTCTCACCTCTCCAGGTACAGAGAACAGAAATGGGGACTTAGGGCTTTCCTGCCGTTGGCCCCTAGGGAGTTTGCCCCTAGGGAGAGATATTTTGCGTAAGTCCTGACTTGAAAAAACTAGACAAGAAAAAACTTTCAATTATATTACCAATTACCAATTACCAATTCCATGATGAATTCTGATTTTGAGCCACCATCAAAAAAAACTATCTTTTATCGCTACTTTTGGCGGAGTTATAACCGCTGTCATCGCCATTACAGGTTTGAATTCTTTGTCAACGTATTTAACTATAAATACTGATAGTATTAGCAAGCTGAATACTAAATCAACGGTTGTAGCAGGTAAACCCATTGCCGCTGCGGAATTGACAACTGCCAAGGAACCCTATATGGCGCCCGGAAGTGGGACATTAACTACAGAGGAAACTACAATGGCGCGTCAAGCTTGGTTATACTTCCAACGTAATTGGAATGATCAAACTGGCTTAGTTAATTCTGTAAATAATTTTGCCTCTGTTACTATGTGGGATCAAGCGGCTGCTATGGCTGCTTTGGTCAGTGCTAAAGAACTTAATATCATTACGGTAGAAGAGTTTGAGAGCAAAATGAGTCAGATGTTAACAACTCTAGCATCTATGCCTTTGTATAAGGGAGAATTACCGAATAAAGTCTATAATTCAAAAACGTTGATACCTGTAAATTATGGTCGTTTAGATAAACGAGAAGAAATTGGTTGGTCTGCTTTAGACTTAGGACGTTTAGCTATATGGCTGAATATTGTGGGTACAAAATATCCCAAAATGCGATCGCAAACAGAAGCCGTCTGGAAATATTGGCAAATTAAGCGCTTGGTTAAAAACGGGCAAATGTACGGTACTTCTGTTATTGCTGGTCAAGAACAGTATACCCAAGAAGGGCGTTTAGGTTATGAAAATTATGGAGCTTATGGGTTAAAACTCTGGGGTTTAGATGTCAAAAAAGCTTTAGATTATACATCTAATACAGATTTTGTAGACCTCTACGGGCAGGGTGTTCCTTATGATCGACGGGATTATCAAAATTCAGGTGCAAATAATTATGTTCTCAGCGAGCCTTATATTTTAGATGGTATTGAAACCGGATTTCAAGCCCTACCTAAAGCATACTCAGACCGAATTTTAGCCGCCCAAGAAGCTCGTTATCAAGCAACTAAATTTTTAACTGCTGTCACGGAAGATAATTTAGATCGCGCTCCTTACTTTGTTTATAGTAGCTTATTTGTGAATGGACAACCTTGGGCAACTATCACAACAACAGGAAAAAAATATGATGATCTGCGTTTTCTGAGCGCTAAGGCCGCAGTAGGTTGGCACGTCCTTTATAATAATGCTTACACAGACAAATTATTTAATTTTGTGCAAACTCAACTCAAATCTGATCAAGGTTGGTACAACGGGTTTTATGAAACTTTAAATCAGCCAAATAAAGCTCTTACTGCCAATAATAATGGTGTAATTTTAGAAAGCTTATTGTATAAAAAAGTTGGTAAACCTCTCACTGTTTGGGCTGGAATAAAAGAGTAAAGGAAAAGGTGATTTTGATGCTGTGAAATTCGATAATTTATGATTTCTATTTCCCTGATGACAGCTTTTTTCTACTTGTTAAATATGGAGTTTTCAGTCAAAAAACAGGTCAAAATTTTATCTGTAATTGTCCTGTTAATGTCTGATTATTATACAGACTTTCCCCAGTCATGAGATTGTGAGACTTACCTAAACTATAACCTAAATCTAAAGCTATATTTGGTGACATTTTAAGCGTACAGCGAGCTTGATAGCCAGTACCTCCATTTTTATCACCGTTAATTCTTTGTCTTCCCCAGGTGGTATTTAAGCGACAATTTAAAAAAGGAAAAATGTTTTTTCCCCATCCGATTTCACTGTTATAAACTAGAGAAGATACTGGAGAAAAATAGCCACTACTCTCTTGGCGATCGCTTGTATAGTTCCAAGCGAAAACATTACCAGCAAACCAAAATTCACCCCACTTATGTTCCAAGCGATTGAAAATCTGTTGCTCAAAATTACCATCATTATATAAACCCACACGATAAGAGCCAAAAAAGCTGGTATTAGGGTCAATTTGCCAAAAAGTATTGAAACCAGAGCGCATAGCTGTAATTTGATTTTCCAGTGTTTTCACACTAGTTTTATAAGGACCTTGTTCTACGACTGCTGATAAAAATAAACCTGACTTGAGGCTATAATCTGGATTGAGTTTAACAGCAATTGGTCTATCTATCTGAGCATTGAAATTCAGAGCCGTTGGTAAACGATTAAATAGATCAATTCCTGCTCCTAATTTTAGAGTATATTTACCTGTTTTGCCTTCCCATCCCAACTGAAGGGGAATATTGGTAATAGATGCAAATTTCGGTTGACTTAACTTATTAAAGGCTGTTTTCAATTTAATTTTCTCTCCATTGAATAACCGAAATTGAAATACTGGTTCAATAGTTTGACTCTCCTGCTGGGAACTATTCATGTCTCTGCGAAACCCTGTTTGGATACTTTCCAAAATAAATGCTGGCCGCACAGGTGTATTAGAAGTTGGTTGTGCTGTAGAAGTTGGTTGTGAAATTGGTTGTACTGTAGAAGTTGGTTGTGAAATTGGTTGTACTGTAGAAGTTGGTTGTGCTTGCGGAGGAGATACCTGTTGAGAAGTTAACTTTAGCTGAGGATTAAAGTTTTCAGGTGCAGCAATTAATACTGGTATTGAATGCAAGTTCTGAGGAAGAAAGCTACTGTCAAAAACTGTGTTTGAGTTTTCTAAAATACCAAAATTTGTAATTTGTGCGGTTAATTCTGGAAATGAGTTCGAGTTTTCATCTAGTGGGAAAAAAAGAGAGGAATTTGTTTCTGTAATATCTCCGTTATTTTGGCGTGAATTTGGTAAATTATCAACCACAGAAATCGGTTTTATCACCAGTGAGACTGAATCCCAATTTTCATCTAGTTCCATAGGAACAGCAGATACAGACTTAATACCGAAACTAGTGATGATACCTATTGGAAAAAATAAATATAGTATTCGTTGTAGCAAGTTTAGTGAGAGTAACATCTTACAAAATAGTTACGTATGAGGCTGGTAATGGGTAATTGGTAATTGGGAAAAGGCAATACAATGATGAATTATATTGTAAGTGATTGGGCGGACATGATATCAAGTCTCTAACCATCCAAAAATTAATTCGTGCCATCTTTGACAGTAATCCAGTAATGTTCAGTGCCATTAGTCACAAATTGGGTTTTCTGAGTAGAAGTATTCGGTAGACCCCGACCCGAATTACCATCGGCCACTGCTTGCCACCAGGGTGATTTCATATCCGTATTGGGACGGAGGAGGGGTTGTTGCTTTGTTGCCGTATACAGTAAAGATTGTAGAATCATACTGTTAGTGCTACTAGTAGAACCAAGAGCAGTTTTACCTGTTTTTTCATAAAAACCTTCATAAAAGCCCAGCAAAGGGTTATATAAGTCCGTTGTTGCTTTGATTAATTCCTGAGTATAGCTATCCTTAGGCAATAAGGCATAATAGGCAAATGCCACAGCCGAACTGACTAATCTTCCTTCTGGTAGTAGTTTACCATCATCATCTAAGGCTACCCAAGGCTGATTTTGACCAATAATTGAACTGTGGACGGTGTAAGGTTGACGCTCAATGAGAGTAGTAGCTGAGGCAGTAAGAGTCTCGGTATTACGGTAGCGTTGGGCTTGAGCTTGATATACTGCCGTAAAGAGCGATCGCATTTTTGGATCTAAACCAAACTCTAGAGCATACAGCAGGAAAGGATTACTAACGGTATATTGATTAACCTTTGATTTTGTATCTTTACGCAGCCGTTCAATGGGAACTTCTACCCCCTCCACTGATGTTGTTTTATATTCACCCCCCACAGCAGATTTATCAACATTAAACCCCCACAATTGAAAACCTCTAGCAGCATATTCTTCATAACCCAAACGGGTTTCAGCATTAATTCTGGGGACTAACCGCCCACTTTTATCTTTAGTGACATTGGCACTAGAAAGAATACCTTCCCGCACAACCCGCAAGTATGACCAATCGAGAGCAATTTGATCAACAACTTCCGTGTATTCGGGATGATCTGTTTTTAAATTATAAAGGGCTGCTAATAGTCTTCCCACATCCAAAGACGACCAACCAGTACCTTGAGGAACTAGATTACCACCATAATCTACTGGTTGCAAGGTTCGCGGATCATAACCCCGACTTGGTAATTCCCCCGCATACAGCGGTATTTGCGCTAAAGCACCCAACAACTGTCGAATGCGCTGATCAAATTCCTTGGGAGAAATTATATCCATTGCCCATGCTGCATTGAGCGCTGTTAGATAATCTCCTAATCCCCACAATGTTGAACCCTTAACATCAGAGCGATCGCTCACCAATCCTGTTGTAGGCTGAGAATTAGCAGAGAAATAGTTCCAGGCCGCTTGAGCGTAGCGTCTTTGCACAACTGTTAAAGGTTTAGGTAATGGTTTAGCCGGCTGGGGGACACCCAAGGGTGGAATAGGTTTAACTATCAGCGGTGGTGGGTTAGTCGCTGTATTAGTCTTAGCAGGTGTAACATCTATAGGAATAGGATTTTGGGCTGGAGTTGGCGAATTTGCAGCAGGTGGTTTAGAATCTGAGGGTTTAGAATCTGAGGGTTTAGAATCTGAGGGTTTAGAATCTGAGGGTTTAGAATCTGAGGGTTTAGAATCTGAGGGTTTAGAA
>OMJF01000205.1 GCA_900299285.1 Anabaena sp. 54
AACTTTGACCAATTGATCAGCATATCTCTTTCCTTGTTCGGCTTCACGGGTAATTTGTTGAAATTCTTTATCGAGAAATTCATAAGGACGTTCCCAGTTAATTAATGCGTAGGTTTCGGGGAAAAAGAATTGCATTGCTTGGGGAAAATATGCGGTGAGAATTTCTTTCCATGGACTATCAAAATCAGTCCGTTTATGAATAATATTGGTCATGAATTAATGGCAGATGATTATTTATCTTAACTCAAATTCTTAGTTACTGAATAAAAGTTATATAATCTGAATTATAAATATAGCAATTCTCCCTGGTTTGTGAACGGATTTTTGGGAACCAACCTACTAGGACTCAGAGGTACAGAAAAGGAGGTAAGCTGTTGGACATTTAACTTGCATATTGCTTACAACTAAAACTTTTGTGGAACAGGCATCCTGCCTGTTTTAATGATGCAAATTAAAGGTTTCTCAGCTTATTCATGTCTTGTTTAGGATGGTTATAGAAATACAGCGTTTTCCGATTTGATGAGGTACAAAGTTGAATCATGAAACTCTTGTGGTGCGGGCATCTTGCCCGCTAAATATGTACCTTATAACACCAGGAAGTGCTATAAACCTGTTTCACTCCTGACAATACCCGCTTCTTTCTCAATTCGGTCTAAAGCTCTTTTAGCCCTAAAAATCAGTCGCAAATAAGTAATCTGATTATCCCAACTCAAACGAGGTAATAAAGGTTGTAAAATATCTGAATTAGTTTCAGATTTTGCCAGGGTATTTGCATCTTCTAATGCGATAGAATCGCGGGAAATATTGTTCATGATTCTCAATATAATTTTAGTGGGAATTGACTAAAGATTTGCCTAACTCTGGTTCTTTTTCCCACCCTTTTGGCCATTGAATTAACTCAGCAGTAAAATGGAGTGGGTCATTTTCTATCCAAGGGGTATTAATAGATTCCTCAATTAGTGCAAATTCGCCATTATCAAAGGGATTTCCATTGGCTTGACGTTGGAGAAAAACACGCTCTCTGATACCATTTTTTTCTTGAGTTAAGGCACGATGATGACAGTAAGGATTATTACCTCTCTTATCAAAGAAAACATGGGCAGTCCAACTACAACCACCACGACAGAGTTCCGCAAATTCACAAGTTTTGCAAAAACCCCATAGGTGTTCTGTTCCCTTGGGAGTACCAGCACCAAGATTAAATCTCAGTTCCTCTGTTTCTTCAATAATTGTCCGCAGTGAATGGTCGCGGATATTACCTCCTGTATAAGCTGTTGTCGGTAAAGATGGGCAACCTTTGATAGCACCGTCCGCTTCAATACCTAAAGCCGAGAGTCCGGCGCTACATCCCTGCCAAAATGACCACGCATCCCCCCCGCGCAATAATCGCTCATAGGGTCCGTAGTAGCCAATATTATTTCCCGGTTGCACCTGTACACCTTCCTGCTTGGCTCGTTTGGCAACACAAGCAATCATTGGATATACATCCAAAAGTTCATAAGGTTGTAATAAAATCTCGCTATTATCCGCTGCATTCCCCATAGGTACGGTTAATTGAATTTGCCAAGCGAAAATACCCGCGTCGCGGAGATGTTCGTAAATTTGGGGAAATTCTGGGGCTGAGAGCCGATTAATTTGAGTATTACAACCAAAGGGAATACCCGCTTCTTTGAGGTTACTCATGGTCTGAAATGCCCATTTCCATGAGCCTTGTTTACCCCGAATTTGGTCATGGGTAGCTTCTAAACCATCAACGGACACAGAAACTACTTGAATCCCTGCGGCTTTCATGCGGTGGGCTGTCTCTAAGGTGATACCATAACCCCCGGTGGTCATACCACAAATCATACCAGCTTTAGTAATTGCTTGGGCAATTTCTAACCAATCGGGACGAAGAAATGCTTCACCTCCAATAATAGTAACTTCTGTAATTCCTACTTCGGCCATTTGCTGGACTAAGTTAAGAGCTTCTGCTGTAGAAAGTTCATTTGTCCTGGTATGTCCAGCGCGAGAACCACAATGTTGACAAGCTAGATTACATTTAAGGGTAATTTCCCACACTGCATAGCTAATTCGGCGATAAGTCATGGAAATCTCCTCAATCAATTTTGTGAGTAAAGGATGGATAAATTGGCTTTTTATCTATCCCTAAAAACTTAATTTTTCATTTCGGAAATTGACATTTACACTCAAAAAGTGTCACCTATAACAACTCCATACATCGCCTGTACAGGTGGCCATTTCCCTTGTGGTGGCCACACGATTACTCCATATAATGGTCGAATTATTGGTCTAATTCTTGAATTATTTCCAGTTATTCCACCAAAAACGGCGGCTAATTCCTTTTCACCTAAATCTTGAATTTCATCTTCAGAATTAGCTGATTCTAAAAGTTGATAAGTATATTCTTCATATTCTTCTAAAGTAAAATCAAAGCCAGCGTCTTTAACTATTCGGCTACACTCTTCTTTGTTTTCAGCAGCTTTGATTTGATCGCGGAAAGCTTCATTCTCTTCCAGATATTCATAAAAAGATTTGACGTTTTCTAAAGACATAATTTTCTCCTTTCAGATATTGGCAAAATTCCCTAATTCACATCTTAAATTCATATCTTGCACCTGCTCAAGCAGGGTAGGTAGAAAATCCCCATACTAGCCAATAATCAGCTTTTTAGGATCTTATTTTTCCCATCAGATTATGGTGCAAGATATTCAGTTAACGAGCCGTTGGTGTGGCTACTTGAATTGACAATTCAGAAGCATTGTAATTATCCGTAATTACTTGCGGACAACGCATACAAGCCGCCTTACCTTCCTGTTGCCACCAACGACAATCACGACGTATAGAACAAGGTGGTAATTCCTCTCCTACTGTCGGTAAATTTTCGACAATTCGTGTAGCTAAACCACAATTTTTCCCATCAAAATGTTGACAACCATTTGTGGCACAAGTTGAAGCTGTACGAAATACTTCCGCAGGTGTCACAGGACTAACTTTAGCTATTAGTTCATTTGTGATAGGTTGAGGCTGTTTCAGATAAGCTACACGAGGTTCTGCTACTGTTCCACCAATGATACCGAAAACAAAACTTTCCCCTGGTTCTGGTCTAGCACTAGGGCAGAGTGTAGTTTTTTCAGCAATTTCCTTCATCCATTTAGCCTCCACATAAGAGGATTTTTATGCCAAACGAACATCAGTTGGACGTGCGATTTTTCCTGTTGTGATAGGATCACGGATGATTATTCCACATATTATAGGTTTGATGGGTATCGCACCCTTTGTAATAAGAGGAAGAGAAGCTATAGCTATACCACCAGAAACGTTTTTAGCTTCTTCGTCAGATACAGATGCTAAAGCCTCGTTACGACGCGCTACTGCATTATTAACAGCACTATCAATTAGGTCGTTGATTTCAAGACGATGATTATTCATGTTAATTTGCCTCAGAAGTCTGTAGGTGAATTAATTTGTTAGGGTTGTTATTTTTTATTCCCCCCTTACATCCTATTAAAAATAAAAACCTCTGTCTAGAGACTTAGACAAAATAAAAGTGACATAATTGTTTCAGTTTTGTCACCTTCAATAGCTTGATGATAACAGCATTTTCCGCACAAAAATCCGTAAATTTGGACTTTTAAGTTTAAAATATTGCCAAAAAACAGACAATTACGGACTAAAAATAGCTAAAAAAAGGGACATAATTGTTGCACTACTGTAGGA
>OMJF01000206.1 GCA_900299285.1 Anabaena sp. 54
GATAAAAATTGATAAATTACAGTAGTTTCTAATCTGATTATGATTTTTGCACACTAGGAGTTAAGCTGATTATATCATCAATATTCCGTTTCATAGTTTTGCAAATTGCGTCTAAAGGTAAGTCATTTTCATCATAACCAAAGGGGCTTTCAATTTCTAAACCAATGGCTTCAATACCGAATAAGGTAAAACTGACTAAAGCAGAAATTAACCCAGTCCACCAACCTAAACTCTCTACTATTTGAAATGGCAAAAGGAAGCAGTATAAAAACAATAATTGTTTGAGGTGAATAGCATAAGCAAGGGGCATTGGTGTTTTTAAAATTCGTTCACACGCACCTAAATTATCTACTAAAATATTCAACAATTCTTGCAAAGAAGCCATTTGATAACTATTGAGACAATGACGATGATACTGCTGTTGTAAATAATCACTAATCCAAAAAGCAATTTCTAAAGGAGGATTATTCATAATCTTTAATTTGATATATTTAGATTCGGGTATTAATGCTTCTAAATCACTATTGATAGGTTCACCTCGTAAATGCAATTTTGTCGCTACTGCAAAGGCCACAAGTAAATTTAAAGCATCAATTTTATTATCTTTATCTTCTGGTTCTTTTTCATCAATACATACCCAAATTTGTCGGGCTAAATTGCGGATAGTATTAGCCATTGAACCCCAGCATTTTCTCCCTTCCCAAAAACGTTCATAAGCTGTATTTGTCCGAAATACTAATAATAAACCTAAGACTATACTAGGAATAACACTAGCTAAAATGGGTTGAGAAACGGGGACTTTACTATAATACAGTACAGAAACTAATACTCCGAAAGCCCCAGTTAAAATCACCCGTTGGTAAATAGCAGTAATAACTGAACCTTTGATTTGGAAAGCAGTTTTAAACCATTGCGGTTTTTCAATTACCATAAAATCCTTTTGGAGATGCAATATTAAAATATAATATACAGGCAATATTGAAAACTGCCAATACCTAATTAGCGTTTTTTTCTAATTTATATCTATTGATAGAGGTTTAATATATCATTGTTTGGGAATTTTAGATTATAGGATAGCGGTCGTAAATTTATTCATGACTTTTAACCTTTAAAGAATTAAGTAACTTTTGCCTTTTATTTGAGGATATTGACAGTTTTTTTCTGGTATTAATAACCGCCAACTTTTACCTTCTTTCTGAATTTGCAGATAAACCTCAAAGGGTTTTTGCACTTGTTTAAAACTGCGTTTTGGCAATTTCACTGTCAAGTCATAATTTCCCAGTACCCGGTAAGCTGGTAAGTTGCCAATGGTGAGGGGTTGTTGTTGAGTAATAGATAGCCGCTGAATATTAAATTTTTGCAAGTTTAAATCTAGCTGTTGGTTAAGTTGCTGTTGGGTTTGTTCTAGCTGAAATGCGATCGCTTTTTGCACTAATTCTGGTGTTGGTAACAAGGCAATACTAGTACAAGCTGTCAGGAAAATTATTAAAATAGCTGTAAAAATTAACTTCATCATATTTAATGATATGTAATTTATTTTTAATGTATTTGAATATATCCTTATTAACCACCATTGACTGGAGGAATTAAAACCACTTCGTCACCATTTTGTAAAATTGTATCCGGTTCAACAAATTGTAAATTAACACCAAAGCGGGTTATTTGACTCCACTGCGTCAGTTCTGGATGTTCAGTAATTAAGCGATCGCATACGGACTTAACTATTGTACCATCAGGAAAATCCCAGATCAATTCCGAGACTCCATAGGCTTCTTGATAAGCAGCAAATAACTTAACGGTTATAGTAATCACAGATTTAGACATATAATTTTCTCATCACCTGATTTACTTATCGGAAATCATTGTAAATTTACCATTCTTAATATGCACTAGTACAGCTTGACCTTGACGTTCTCTTTCTTTTGTAAACTGAAGTGGAGAACCTGATGTTTCCTTAGTAGAAAGATTAACATTTTCCAATCTGTCTAATACTGTATTTCTTGACGAACTCGCACTTAAAGATCTAATAAAAGCCCGAGTAGCATCATAGCTAGTTGCAGTTGTCCAACTAATATCTCCTCCCCACTGTTGTCTTGCTCTTTTAGCGAAGGTTTTGGCTTCTTTTTGCTCTTCAAACCAGGGAACTGCCATTATTAAACCCTCTACACTTTTATCACCTCTCTCTAAAGTTGTTCTTTTATAAAGACTATCTCCACCTAACATCTTTAATGCTGGTATTTCCGGTTTTTCGCTCTTGAGTTGGTTATTTTTATTGGTAATCTCCTGAGCAATATTAATAGCAATATCAGTAGTTTGTGTATTTGGCAATAGTATGGCTGCTTGTGCTTTATCAATATCTACACTGTCAGCTACTTCTTTTCTTGCATCAAATGAACTAGCAGTTATATCAATGTTACGAACTACCTTACCTCCTAGTTTCTCAAAATGATTGGTAAATACTTCTCTGATACTTTTACTGTAAATACTCTCAGGATTTATAAAAATAACCACTCTTTTCACTTTCAGTTTATTAAAAGCATAGTTAGCCAGTGCTTTTCCCGCAGTTTTATCGGAATAAACAACTCTAAAAAAAACTGGATTTTGGAGTAAAAAAATAGAGGTACTGGTAGGAGATATAACTGCTAATTTGGCTTTTTCATACTCTGGTAATGCCGCCTTGGTAGCATCACTAGAATTATGTCCTATTACCCCTAATACTGAATTATCTTTAATTAGTTGTTGAGCTATTTGTTTAGCTTGCTTGGGATCGTTGTTATCATTGGCAATAACTATTTCTAGTAATCTACCTGTCAAGCCCTTGTTTCTATTAAATTGATCCTGTGCTTGGGCTACTCCACGTAATACTCCTTCAGCACTTCTGGCGACTACTGCTAAGGTAAGAGGAGAACCTGCTTTTCGCGCTAGAGCATTGTTATAATAAATTACCACCTCTGGGTCACTTCTGTTTGCTTCTATGGCTTTTTTAAATAAATTAGCTGCTTGCTCATAATCACCTTGTTGGAAAGCCTGAAAGGCTTGATCACGAAATATATTAGTATTGGTAGGAAATAAGGTTCTTTCGCCCCGACTAATTCTACTATCTGCTACACAAAAAACTCCAAATTCTTTCTTTTCCCCTGCTGGACAAGGTTGGGTAGATTTAACTAATAAAATGCTAGAAACAATTAATGATAAGGTAGCTATTGCCGCTAAAATAATCGCTTTTTGATTTCGTAAACTAACTACCGGAAAAGCGTTTTGACGGTTACTTAACATATTTATATCTAATGAATTATTTTCTGGTAATTTGGTTAGTGATTTGATTATTTCATATTTAACATTATTGTCAAATGTAACATTATTTATAACATTATTATTTTGAACAACTCCTTGATGTAATCCTAGATTAATTTGACCTAGATTAATTTGACTTTTTTTTTGATCACTGTTAAAATTATCTAATTCATGAACTTCTTCTTTTAATGGATGATGTTGTATGATCCAACGACGCACTAATTCTATTTTTATTTTATCTCCTGTTTCATCCAGAAAACCATTATTTTTGAGAAGTTGTTCTGTCTCTGTCATTAATTTATAATCTAGATCATTTGTTAATCTTGTTATTAGTGCTAAATAATTTTCTGAAGTTTCTTGAGATTCTGCAATTGCTGAAAAAACTATTTTTTCTGCAATAGAAAATCCATCCCAAAACCAGGCTAAACCAGCCCCTGCTAATTCAACCGCTTTATTTATAATAGCTTCTACGTTTTCTCGATTAACTCTCCAGTTGTCATTTTCTCGCGCTCTACCAAAAATACTAAAACATATTGCCTGAAGAAAATAAGGATGTCCTGCTGATAGATTAAAAATTTCTTTTACTGCATCCTCTTCATACTCAAGGATATTTTCGGCTGGCTTGATAATCAAATCTTTGGTACTTTTCTCATCTAATAGCCCAATTTCTATTACAGGTACATCTTGAAATATTTTTCTTATTTTGGGATTATTAATTGATTTCTGTTCTATAAATAAAATGAGAAATAGTTTCCTATTAGTGCTGATTATTCTAGAAAGAGATTCATTAAAATGTCTTAATAACTCTGGATGATCATTATTTAACAATACATCAAATTCATCCAGTAAAAATACTATACTTTTATTCTCTATTAATTGATAAACCTGAGGCAAAAATTCATCAAAAAAAACTTGAGGCTTAGATTCTAAGTCAGTAATCTCAGGTAATTTTATATTCTCTTCATCTAAGTCCAGGTCATTAACCACTTCTTTGGCTAACTCTGCTAGAATTATGCTGAGTGGTTCTTGAGAGTAGTTTCCTAAACTAAACGTAACAAAAACAAACTCATTCAAGTTCTCCAACTTTTGAGGAATATTCCTAATGACAGATGACTTACCAATACGTCGCTGTCCATAGCATACGATAATTTGTTGCTGCTGTTTAAGATGAGTATTAACAGACGCAAATATGTCCTCCCGTCCAAACAAAAGTTGTTGGTCAACTGGACGGCCAACAATATATGGATTCCTTTGAGGCTTGGAAAAAATTATCATCCTTTTATACTACCACTAAAAGTATTAGTTTCATCAGTGAAACCGCTTATTTAATTTCGACAAATTTACCATCCTTAATTTGCACAAGAATAGATTCACCTTGACGTTCTCTTTCCTTTGTAAACTCAAGTGGATAACCTGAAGTTTCCCTACTATCGAGCTTGACATTTTCTAATCCTTGTAATACTGTAGTACGAGATGAATTGTTAGATAAAGCTTTAATAAAAGCCTGAGTTGCATCATAGCTAGTTGCAGTCCGCCAACTAATACCTCCTCCCCATATTTTATCTGATTTATCGGCAAAAGGTTTAGTTTGTAATGTTTCTCTAAACCAGGGTATGACAATTACTAAACCCTCTAAATTCTTACCACCTCTAGCTAAAGTTTCACCATTATAAAGAGTATCTCCACTGAGCATTTTTAATTGTCGTATTGGCGGACTATTTCTTAGTCTCTCGTTCCTGCTAGTAATCTCTTGAGCAATCTTAATGGCAATGTCAGTGCTTTGTGTATCTGGAAATAACAACGCTGCTTCTGTTTTTGTATCACCATATACGCTTTTGGCTACTTCTTTCTCAGCATCAAATGTAGTAGCAGTTAAATCAATCATCGGTTTACGAACTACCTCACCCCCTAATTTTTCAAATTGATTTGTGAATATCTCTCTAATACTATTGCTATAGGGGCTGTTAGGATTGGCAAAAATTACTGCTCTTTTTAATTGTAAATTCTTATAAACATATTCAGCGAGTTTTTGACCTCCACTTTGATCAGAATAAACCGCTCTGAAGAAAACTGGGTTCTTGAGTAAAATGCTAGTGCTAGTTGGTGAAATAACTGCTAATCCTGCTTTTGCGTATTCTGGTAGTGCAACTTGAGTAGCATCACTAGAATTATGTCCAACTATTCCCAGTATTGAAGTATCTTTCACTAATTCTTGAGCTACTTGTTTAGCTTGATCCTTGTTACTATCATTAGCGATTACCATTTCTAGTAACCTCCCAGAAAGTCCTTTATTTTTATTAAATTGATCTTGTGCTTGCGCTACACCTCGTAAAATTTCTTGAGCATCAGTTGTATTTTTATCTACTGGCACAACCACTGATAAGGTAAAAGGAGAACCTTGTTGACGAGCTAGGGCATTGTTATAGTAAATTACTACCTCTGGGTCATTTTTGTTTGCTTGTATAGCTTGTTTAAATAAATCAGATGCTCGTTCATAATTACCCTTTCTGAAAGCCTGAATACCTTGATCACGGGATTTATTAGGAATGTTAGGAAATAGGGTTCTTTCGCCCCGACTAATTCTACTATTATCTGCTACACAGAAAACTCCAAATTCTTTCTTTTCCCCTATTGGACAAGTTCTGAAAACTTGAGAAATACCAATAACCACAATTCCCGCTAATCCCATAGATGTTATCAATATTGAACCTCTCTTCAGCCAATTTGGAATTACTATAGGAGTTTTATTCATAGGTTTAGCATTTGCTTTTTCAGTTTTAAGGCTAGTTTTGGTCTTGTGGACATTAATTTCTTTTAGTCTTTGTTGACCAATGTTGCTATTAGGATCAATTTTCAAAATTAGTTTACACTGTTCTGTTGCTTTATCCCATTCCCTATTAACTATCAACTCATGTATATAATTTTCTCTCGTTTTCAAAAGACCGTCTTTGCTGTTTTCTGGATCAATTTCGTAAGCTCTTGTGTATAATCCCAAAGATTGATCGAAATTGTTACTTTGTGCGTATTGTTGAGCTATAGTCAATAGAGGGTTTAAAACAGTATTTTGTTGGTTATTAATAGAATAAAATAAATAAGCTCGGTTGTAAAGTTCACAGGCTTTATCTACATCTCCTATCTTTAAATATTCTTCAGCTAAAGAAACTACAGTTGTAAAATTATTGGGATTAAGGTGTAATGCTTGTTCATACATCTGCAATGCTGCTTGAGGCTGATTAGTTGCTACTGAAATAAGACTATCAACATCAGTTTGGTTAATTATTTCTACATTATTAATTTCTTGTTCTAACGGATGCCTTTTCACTAACCAACGACGAATTAATTCTATTTTAATTTTACCTTGCGTCTTTTCTAAAAAACCGAAACCATATTCGACTAATTGTTCGTATGCTTCATTTAAAGGTTCTGTTATAGTAATTCCATATTTTTCTTCTAATAACTTTAGTGGTAGTGGTTTTGTGCTAACAGCTTGATTTTGTGAAATGGCTATACTTTCAGCCTCTGCTGCTGCTGCAAGAATAATTTGCTGTTCATAGATTAAGTTACTCCAAAATCCGTCTAAACCAGATTGAGCTAATTCAAATGCTTTTTCTACAGCATCTTCAACATTTTGAACAGTGATATTTACAGAAAGCTTATTATCGCGGACTAAACCATAAATAGCAGAACAAATGGCTTGCGTAAGATATGGATGTCCAGATGTTAGTCCATAAATTTTTTCTATTGCCTCTTTATTGTATTGTAAAACTCCCTCAACAGGTTGAGTAATTAATTTTTCAGTATTACTTTTATCCAATAAAGAAATTTCTATATTGGGTGCTTCTCTCAAGAAAGAAAATAATTTTGGTAATCTTGAAATATGTTTTCCTACTACCAGAATAACACATATTTTCTGATCTTTATCCAGTAGTTGCCTAATATAACCAAGAAAATTTATACTCCTTGAAGTGGAATTAACTGTTGTTTCTATTTCACTCACAACATCAAATTCGTCAAAAAGCAGGGCTAGTTTTTTATTGCCTAATTTTTTATAAATTTCTGGCAAAAAACTCTCAGAAAAAATATTAATATCTTGTCGTATATTCTCTTTTAAATGTTTTACTAAGTCATAATTTTCATTTGTTGGTAATTTTTCTTCTAAAATGTCTACAATTTTATCTGCTATGAATTGTAAAATTTCTGATATAGTTGATTGTTCTAAGTGCTGAAAATCACAATTTATAAAAACGAAGTTATTTTCAGAAACCTTGTTAGGAATTAGATCAAGTACAGATGATTTACCAATCCGTCGTTGACCATACAAGAGAATTAATGATTGTTCAAGATATTCATTAATAGTGCTGAATATATATTCGCGTCCAAAAAGTTTTTGGGGATCTTTAATTGGGTTACCTACTATATAAGGATTTCGTGGTAATGGTTTTGGTTCGTTTGTAATCATATTCTATGCTCTCACTATTTTAAACTTGACTTCAAATTAATCATTTTTCATGTATACAATCTTAAGAGGATGTGACCAAAAGTACGCGGAGGGTATATTTTGTCATTCTGACCGGAACGTAGTGGAGGGAAGAATCTCGATTTTTCCTGAAGTTGTGAGATACTTCATTCCGCTATCGCTACATACCCTACGGGAAGCAAGCTACAACATGACAATACCCTTTTCAAACAACCTCTAATAGAGAAGTTATAGTCAACCTCTCTATTAATAATAAATCTATTGAGGAAAGAAAGGTAATATCTTAGTGATCCAAACTAAGCCTTCTTTGACAGTATCAGGATGATTTTTTAACCAATTAATAAACTCCCCAACTTGTTTCATCTGTCCATGACTGATCAGATTGAGAAATTCTTT
Organism: Anabaena sp. 54; assembly: GCA_900299285.1. Classification (GTDB taxonomy): domain Bacteria; phylum Cyanobacteriota; class Cyanobacteriia; order Cyanobacteriales; family Nostocaceae; genus Dolichospermum. Next base: position 8,168 of record OMJF01000206.1, read on the forward strand.
TTCTCTATCTCTGATTAGATTATCTGATGTACTCAAAATTTCCTCTGTCACCCATTTTTTCATCAGTGATGAAGTGAAAGAGTACAACGTTCCTGTTCCTGTAGAACTGGAAATAATTACCCCCCTATCTTCTAGTGTACTTAACCAGCGTCTATGTTGGGTAAGAATACGTTCTATACCACTTAAACTAAATTTTTGATGCTCTATATGACCTTCCATATCTAACAAGGCTATGAGCATCAATAAAGCCTGTTCTGTAGGATTACACCTTGTCCAAATAGTTTGGAAAATATGTTGAGTATCTCTTTCAAAAGTCTCGGCAAATGTGTCAAAACTAGTATTACTTTCTGGTTGCGTATTTGCATATATTAAAAAGCCAGCAGTTTGTACTAAGCTGGGATGTCCACCTGTGATATTGATTATTTCACTCCGTAATGTTGGGGGTCTAATAATATTCAATATTTGCACTAACTGGTTAGTAGTAAATAGTTTTAGAGATTGAAATAAGTAGTGATTGTACCAGGGAGAAGCATGAGGATTAGGTTTAGGACCAAGTTGACTCAGGGGTTCAAGTGAGGTGACAATCATGGATAGATATTGACTTTCTTCTGCATGAACAGCCAAGCTACGACATTGAGCTAAAAATGTTTCCATTTCAGCTTCTGTGTATTGATTATTGCTGACTAAAGCTGCATCAAAATCATCTACCAACAATAATAAAAATTTACCTTTTCTTCCTAATTTCCTTAGTGCTTGGCGTAAACTATCATTTGTAACTGTTCTTTCAAGTAGGGGTTTAATTTCCGCTTGTAATTGCGGTTCACTGTTTAATTGCTCACACAACAGCGTTAAGACTTTGTGCCAAAAACCAGCCGGAGTGAAGGGAATGATATTTTCACAGCTAAATAATACAATTACAACCTCAGATGGATCTATACCATGTTTTCGCAATGCTTGTTCAGAACCAAGTTTCCGCAAAAATGAGCTTTTGCCCATCCCTGGTCCACCCCAAATAGCAAAATGACTGCGGTTGCAGATTTGGTCAAAGGCAAAATTAACTTCTGATGTGCGGCCGACAAAATGTTCTGGAGGAACTGGTTTACCTGGAAAAAAGGGATTGGCCATGGTGAATTTGAATAGTTCGATAAATTAAAATTATAATGACAGTATATCATCAGTAGTGTACTTGTCTTATCTCTAAAAAGCAATACGCTGAAAATCCTGCTGAACTTCAGCCCATAAAGCTTTATTGTCTGGGTCGGTTTTTAAGGCTTTTTTCAGATAAATTCTGGCTTTTGGGAATTGTTTTTCCGTAATTAAAGCTCTTCCCCAGATTTGATAAGCGATCGCTAACCATTGACGCACTTCTATATCTGCTGGTAAACGTGCCAGTAAAGCTTCCGCTAAAGCGATCGCTTGGGGAAAACGTCTTGCTTGTAAAAACCGCTGTAATTGTTCATAAGTCTTCCATTTTAACCGTTGTTCGATATCCTCCAAATTTGCTGGGTGAGATGTAACTTTGATATTTGCTGTTGTTACTTGCGTTTTCACTTCTGAAAACCCAGAAACATTAGTTTTTAGGTCATGAGACTGTGGCTTAATTTCCTGTGGTGATAATATCATTTGCAGGAATTTATAAGCCTCATTCACCGCCATAAATTTATCTTTTGCTTTGAGATCATCTGGATTAATATCAGGATGATATTGCTGTACCAATCGGCGATAGGACGCTTTCACATCTGCAAAAGAAGCTCCCGACCTTAGACCCAATAAACGATAGCAATCTTGAAGATCCATGTTGGCTTAACTCCAATTCAAAATTCAAAATTCAAAATTCAAAATTCAAAATTCAAAATTCAAAATTCAAAATTCAAAATTCAAAAGAACTTTACATCTTGAATTTTGAATTATTTCCTACCATCTAAATACGTTCTTCAATCACCCGATCAATTAAACCATATTCCTGAGCTTCTTGAGCAGACATAAAAAAGTCACGATTCATATCTTTCTCAATTTTCTCTAAAGTTTGACCAGTGTTATCAACATAAATTTGATTTAATTGGTGACGTAGTCGTAAAATCTCCCTAGCTTCGATTTCGATATCAGAGGCTTGTCCGCGAGTACCACCGGAAGGTTGATGAATCATAATCCGGGAGTGAGGTAAAGCCGTGCGTTTACCCTTAGTTCCCGCAGCCAAAAGAAAAGATCCCATGGACGCAGCCAAACCGACACAAATTGTCACTACCTCAGATTTGATGTGCTGCATCGTGTCGTAAATCGCCAAACCTGCTGTTACAGAACCACCGGGAGAATTGATGTACAAATAAATTGGCTTACTCTGATCCTCGGAATCTAAATAGAGTAAGTAAGCGACAATGGCATTAGCAATACCATCATCTACTTCTTCTGTCAAGAAAATAATCCGCTCCCGAAATAGACGATCTTCGAGATCGATCCATTGTTCGTAGGCGCTACCTGGGAGACGATAGGGAACTTTGGGAATACCAATAGGCATAGGACAATTTTAGTAGAGACTATGAAGATAGAACTGTAGATTTTCCGTAATTTAACTGTCAATTGAGATCAAACTGGAAGAGATTTTGCTAAATTCTTGGTACTTTCCAGCACCCGATCAATTAGTCCGTATTCCTGTGCTTCCTGGGGGGTCATATAGAAAATACGTTCACTATCTTTCGAGATTTTTTCGGCTGTTTGTCCGGTATTTTGGCAAAAAATATCAATAATCACCGATTTTTTCAGCAAAACTTCTTTAGCGTTAACTTCAATATCCGTTGCTTGACCGCGAGTCGCCACACTAAACTGAGTCAGGGCGATATTAGCATGAGGTAAACTAAATCTTTTGCCTTTCCTTCCCGATGATAAAATTAAGGCCGCCATACCCACGGCTTGACCTAAGCAGATAGTGACAATTTCTGACTTAATGTACTGTATTGTGTCATAGATTGCCAAACAAGCCTTAATTGACATCATACCAGCGGTTTCATCCATACCAGCTAGGACAGGATCACCGAGAGAATTGATATAAAGGTAGATAGGTTTAGTTACATCCTCTGACTCCAGATACAGTATTGAGGAAACGAGGGAATTGGCGACATTGGTAGTAAGTGGCTGGTTCAAGAAAAGAATGCGTTCCTGAGCCATACGTTGACCAATACTAACCCATTGCCACTGATTACTACCAGGAATGTTATAAGGTACTCGAAGTGCTGAATCAACAGGCATCATGGATAATTAGAAATAAGGTATGATTGCAAGTAATTTAAGCGATAACTGGTAAAGGTTTAGGTAGATCCTTCATGCTTTCTAAAACCCGGTCAATTAATCCGTATTCTTTGGCTTGTTGGGGAGTTAAATAAAACATTCGCTCAGTATCCTTAGCAATTTTTTCGGGGGGCTGTCCAGTATTTTTCGAGAAAATATCCAGGATAGCTGTTTTGTTTGCTAACACTTCCTTGGCGTAAATTTGAATATCTGTTGCTTGACCCCTTGTGCCACTGCGAGGTTGATTCAGTACAATAGTGGCATGAGGTAAACTAGCTCTATGGCCTTTAGTTCCGGCTGATAGAATTAGTGCTGCTGTTCCCAAAGCTTGACCAATGCAAATTGTATGTACGGGGGTCTTGATATAATTGATGGTATCACAAATGGCAAAAGCCTCCGTCTCGTAACCAATGGCATCACCTGTGTACCAAGATGTACCCGTAGAATTGATGTAAAAGAAGATGGGCTTGTCTGGGTTGTCAAATTTGAGATAGAGTAACTGAGCAATAATCAGCTTGGTTACATCAACACCCATTTGACGCTTGTATTCGTCTGCTGAAACTAAAGGCATTCCCAGATAGACAATTCGCTCTTTTAACAGCAGAGAAGGCAAATCTGGCGGCGGTGTGCGGAAGGAACTGTCGCCGTAGTAAGAAGCTTGAACTGCTTTGATGGGGGAATTTTCCATAATTAACTGATAGTCTGAGATGATGCCGTTAATGTATTACATCCTAGCGCGACTCTTACCTGATTTTGGGTGGGGATTTCTCGCTGATGATGAATAAGTCTATATTTTAGGATATTACATTCTAACTCAAGTGTGTTTAAAAAATACAGTCTATTTTAGATAATTTAGGACCTATAGGACTTAGGTAAAATCTCGAAAGCATCAACCATGAGGGTTAATTAACTAAAACTGGCGTTGCTGATTAAGAGTATGATTTTATTTCACGCAGAGTCGCAGAGTCGCAGAGAGTAAGAGTTTCATTTTTTTTTGATTTTTCAATTTCATACCCCAATTCAGCAACGCCCTAAAACTCAGATTCCCTACCTCTTTAAGCAGTTGGGAATCTATAAAAAGTTGCTACTAATCTATCAATTTCTGCCAAGTCATTGCCCCAATAATACCATCAGCAGTTAAACCATTTTGCTGTTGAAATTTCTTGATTGCTGCTTCTGTTTTTGGACCATAAATACCATCAGGATCAGCACCTACACGATATTGCAAATATCTAATAATCACACCACTGGCATGAGTTCCTTGAATAACCCGTTTAGCCAATATTTGATTAATAGCATCCCAAGTGGTATTACCTGCTATTCCGGTGGCTAAAATTCCCACAATTCTCTGGAATTTTTCTGTTGCTGAAGATGTCGCAGGTCCCATGCTATTATCTTCTGTTAAGGGGCGATTATTTTTATCTGTAATTTTCAGACGATTTAAACTCTGTTGTAGTCTGAGAATGCTTTTGTCTTTATTGTTTCCTTGGTCTATAACAGGATTTGCAGGTAAGTTAGGAACAGGATTTATAGGTACATTAGGAACAAGATTTTCAGGGGTATTTGCTACTTTACCTGTTAACCCGGCCACTATGGCGTTGGCCATGGCTTCACCATCATATATTTGCATATCTTTGGCCGAATCAATGAAGCAACATTCTATCAGAATTCCCGGCATATTTGTTCTTCTGAGAACATACAAGTGAGAACCAGTTTTAACACCACGATTAAAAAAGCCTAATTTCACAATTTCATCTAATACTTTTTGGGCAACTTTTCTGCCAGTGTCGCTAATAGCAAATACTTCTGTCCCATTGGCTTGACCATTAAAGGCATTAAAATGAATAGATACAAAAAAATCTACTCCGTTATTATTGGCTTTATCACAGCGGCTACCCAAAGAGCGATTTACTGTACTGGCGCTATTGGGTTTACAGGGAATGACTGTATGTCCCAAACTTTCTAATTTATCTATAACTTTATTACCCACTTCCATTGTTAATCTATCTTCCGATCTTATGCCGCTTGCACCACTATCGGGAGGGCAGTTGTGACCAATATCAATGCCGTATTTCATTTGTATCTCCTTGAGTAACTTTACTGGTATTTTAATGATCCACTACTTGTTAATCTATTTCCAAAAAGCATAGATATGATTTTAATCTCTAGGCAGATATTCCCCCATTAATCCCCAAAAATGTTTAAGATTAGGGTAAAGAAATATTTCGTAGCCAAAGCATGATGAAACGCATTGTCTTAATTGCTGGATTTGAATCCTTTAACGCGGACTTGTACCGAACAGCGGCTAGTTTAGCTAGTTCTCGCTGTCCAGATTTGGATATTCGAGTTTTTAGCGATCGCAATATTACCACAAACAGCACCGAAGTAGAAACAGCACTTAAAAATGCAGATGTCTTCTTTGGCAGTTTAATCTTTGATTATGAGCAGGTTATGTGGTTGCGGGAGCGTATTGTTAATATTCCCATTCGTCTCATTTTCGAGTCAGCACTAGAATTAATTAGTTTAACAAAAATCGGTGCATTTGCTATCGGTGACAAACCCAAAGGAATGCCTAAACCAATTAAATTCATTCTTGATAAATTCACTAATGGTAAAGAAGAAGACAAACTTGCTGGTTATATCAGTTTCCTGAAAATCGGACCTAAGTTATTAAAATTTATCCCAGTCCAAAAAATCCAAGACCTACGCAACTGGTTAATTATCTATAGTTACTGGAACGCCGGCGGTTCAGAAAATGTCGCTTCCCTATTTTGGACAATTGCAGAAAAATACTTAGATTTAAAAGTTGGAGATATACCACCGCCCACAGAAACTCCCAACATGGGCTTATTACATCCCGACTATCCAGGTTTTTTTACCTCACCCCGTGAGTATTTACAATGGTATCTTGTAGGGCGAGTCTCTCACCAGCCTAAGAAAGGCAGGCAAGATGTCCACCCCACAAAGCCAGTTATTGGTATTCTACTTTACAGAAAGCACGTCATCACCAAACTGCCCTATATTCCCCAACTAATAGGCTATTTTGAAAAAGCGGGGTTAATCCCCCTACCCATCTTTATCAACGGTGTAGAAGGTCACGTAGCCGTCAGAGATTGGATGACTAGCGACTACGAAACCCAACAACGTCAACAAGGTAATATGGAAACTCCCTCCCTTTCCGCAGAAGCGGTAAAAATTAATGCCATAGTTTCTACCATCGGTTTTCCCCTGGTTGGTGGTCCTGCGGGTTCTATGGAAGCGGGAAGACAGGTGGAAGTGGCTAAACGCATTCTTGCAGCTAAAAATGTACCTTATATCGTCGCAGCACCTTTATTAATACAAGATATCCACTCTTGGACACGCCAGGGCGTAGGGGGTTTACAAAGTGTTGTTCTATATGCCTTACCAGAATTAGATGGTGCAATTGATACAATTCCTCTTGGTGGTTTAGTTGGGGAACAAATTTATTTAGTTCCTGAAAGAATACAGCGTTTAACTAATAGAGTCAAAAGCTGGGTTTCCCTGAGACAAAAACCTATTTCTGAGCGAAAAATTGCCATTATTTTATATGGTTTTCCTCCTGGTTATGGTGCGGTGGGAACTGCTGCTTTATTAAACGTTCCCCGCAGTTTAATTAAATTATTAAATGCACTCAAAGCGCAGGGTTATACAGTTGGTGATATTCCCGAAGACGGAGAAGAATTAATTCGGCAAATTAAAGCAGCAGATGAAAACCCCACCCCAACCCTGCCCGCAAGCGGGGAGGGAGTCGGAGTCATATCCCCCCTCGTTTACGGGGCTAGGGGGGGTTCTACTGTCAATGCTAGAACATTAGAAAAATGGTTAGGCTATCTGTTGACATCTCGCATAGAAAAACAATGGAAATACCTCACCGGTAGCGGTATTAAAACTTATGGTGATGAGTTCAATATCGGTGGTGTGCAATTAGGAAATATCTGGATAGGTGTCCAGCCTCCTTTGGGTATTCAAGGAGATCCCATGCGGTTAATGTTTGAAAGAGATCTCACCCCCCACCCTCAATATGCAGCTTATTATAAATGGTTACAAAATGATTTTCAAGCTGATGCTGTTGTCCATTTTGGAATGCACGGAACTGTAGAATGGTTGCCAGGTTCACCCTTAGGAAATACCGGCTATTCTTGGTCTGATATTCTTTTAGGAAATCTGCCAAATCTCTATATCTACGCAGCAAATAATCCCTCAGAATCAATATTAGCTAAACGTCGCGGTTATGGGGTTTTAATCTCTCATAATGTCCCTCCCTATGGCCGCGCTGGTTTATATAAGGAATTGGTAAATTTACGAGATTTAATTGCCGAATATCGAGAAGATCCAGCTAAGAATTATCTGCTAAAGGCAGGAATTTGTAAGAAAATTCTTGATACTGGTTTGGAGGTGGATTGTCCTTTTGATGATGCAAAAAACTTGGGGATTCCTTTTACACCGGAAAATGTGAGAATGTTCAGCAATCACGCTTTTGATCATTATTTGGTGAAGTTATATGAGTATTTGCAAGTTCTGGAAAATCGTCTTTTTTCTTCTGGTTTACATACTTTAGGCGCTGCACCAAATCAGGAGGAGTTAATTGGTTATTTGGATGCTTATTTTGGAAATGAACCACGAAGGGACGAAGAACACGAAGGAAGAGGGGAAGAAGAAAGAAAGGAAATTACAAGGTTATTAAATCAATCTACTGATGAGTTGACTAATCTTTTAAGGGGTTTAAATGGTGAGTTTATTCTTCCTGCACCCGGTGGGGATTTGTTACGAGATGGTGCTGGTGTTTTACCAACTGGCAGGAATATTCACGCTTTAGATCCCTATAGAATGCCTTCTCCTGCTGCTTTTGTAAGGGGTCAGGAAATTGCTAAGAAAATTATTTCTCAATCTCTGGATGAAAATAAGAAATATCCTGAAACTGTGGCGGTTTTATTATGGGGTTTGGATGCTATTAAAACTAAGGGGGAATCTTTGGGGATTCTCTTGGAATTGGTGGGCGCTGAACCTATAAAGGAGGGAACTGGACGCATTGTTAGATATGATTTAAAACCTCTTCCTGAAGTTGGTCACCCGCGCATTGATGTGTTAGCAAATCTATCGGGTATTTTCCGTGATAGTTTTGTCAATATTATTGAATTATTAGATGATTTGTTTCAACGGGCTGCGGAAATTGATGAACCAGAAGATATGAATTTTATTAGAAAACACGCTTTGGCTTTGAAAGCCCAAGGTGTGCAAAATTATTCGGCTAGGTTGTTTTCTAATCCTGCGGGTGATTTCGGCTCTTTGGTTAATGATAGAGTGGTTGATGGTAATTGGGAATCTGGGGAAGATTTGGGGAATACCTGGGAAAGTCGCAATGTCTTTAGTTATGGCAGAAATGATAAGGGTCAAGCTAGACCAGAGGTATTACAAACATTATTAAAAACTAGCGATCGCATTGTTCAAGAAATAGATTCGGTAGAATATGGCTTGACTGATATTCAGGAATATTATGCCAATACGGGAGGTTTGAAAAAGGCAGCTGAAAAACAAAGTGGTAAAAAGGTACAAGCCAGTTTTGTGGAAAGTTTTTCTAAAGATACCACACCCCGCAATTTAGATGATTTATTACGCATGGAATACAGAACTAAGTTATTAAATCCTAAATGGGCTGACGCAATGGTTAATCAAGGTTCTGGTGGCGCTTTTGAAATTTCTCAACGCATGACGGCTTTAATTGGTTGGGGTGGAACTGCTGATTTTCAAGATGATTGGGTTTATGATCAAGCTGCTGATACTTATGCTTTAGACCCAGAAATGGCAGAAAAATTACGTCAAGCAAATCCTGAAGCTTTTAAAAATATTTTGGGGAGAATGTTGGAAGCTTCAGGACGCGGTTTATGGCAAGCTGATGCAGATAAGTTAGATCAATTGCGAAAATTATATGATTTAACTGATCAGGAATTGGAAGGTGTTAAAATATCAATTTAACTCTCTTCTATTTGTAGTCATGGTAATTTTTTCCAAAATCCTAAAGTTGAAGCATTTACAATGTATTTCTACTTATCCTCTGAAAATTATTTACCCCACTACAAGCCTGATGATTTATATAATAAGGTGTTACAGGTGGGTAAGAAGAATTTTGTACGCTTAGTAAAGTAGGGGCGAACGGCCCTTCGCCCCTACAGAGTTGTAGGGTGCATCAGATATCGAAAA